>JABXGV010000335.1 GCA_016550485.1 archaeon | reverse complement strand
TAGTTTCATACAAAGCCCGTATTGTCACAAAGTCGGGGGTAGTCACCGCCTACATATTGGGTATTTGTATCTGGCTGCTTGCGTCATGGACTTGGTTTCTCCTGATGCTTTTGTTCTTCTTTGTGACTGCACATTTTACTCATTACAAGTATCAGGTTAAGCGACGTCATGGGGCCGCTCAGGAAAAAGGTGGGGCTCGGGACTGGTCGCATGTCTTGGCAAATGGTGGGCTACCACTAAGCTTTGTGATAATTTGCTTCTTGGCGACACAAATCATACCGTTGCTTTTTCCAACAGCTTTCTACGGTTATGGCAGTTCTGAGGTGGGTTCGATCCCATTCACATTCCCTATAACCAGCATCTTTTTTGCAGCTTTCCTAGGGGCACTAGCCACTGCAACGGCTGATACTTTAGCGACAGAGATTGGGTTGTTAAACCCTTCACCACCACGCCTCATTACTAAGCCATGGAAAGTAGTTCCGCCAGGGACGTCAGGGGGCATCTCACTTGCTGGCGAATTTGCTACTGTCCTAGGAACTCTCCTCATCGGAGGTGCAGCTGCTCTGCTTGCCGCACCCTTCTGGATTTCCCTTACAGGGAGCAGCCTGATGCCTAGCTTAATTCAATTTGCACCAATTACCATGTTAGTTGTCACTGTGGTGGGTGGCATCACCGGATGCACTGTTGATTCCCTCTTTGGTGCTACAATCCAAGGTATGTGGCGGTGTAAGGTCTGTTACAAACAGACTGAGAAACGGAAACATTGTGGTGAATCTGCGGAGTACTTGCGGGGAACAAAGTTCTTTGACAATCATATGGTAAATATGATCTCTTGTCTCATCGGAGCCTTCGTGGCAGCTACCCTCTATATTACTCTCCTCACTTTCGGAATCGCTTAACCGCTATGTACTCAACGCTAGTAGCTGGTAAGGAGGCTAGGCGAGGCGGATGTGGTCAAAGTCCTTGAAGGCTAACTTTCCTATACGGGCAGCCGTTTGCAGAACTTGCCTGAGTTCCTCTGTCTTCACCTTGAGCTTGAAGTACCTCTTGAGACCAGACTGGATATCTTTCAACCTCAAGACTCGACTCTTATCGTCCTCGAAGAGTTTCATCGAAAGATTCCGCAAGTCCTCTGTGCGGTTCCAAGGAAAGATATACCAAACCCACTCGTCTTCTTTGAAGGAGAAAAAGTCGGGTTTTAACTTTGAACCAGTAAGGTAAATCATCACCGCGGTTTTCACGGCTTTGGCGCCTAGTTCTTTGCAGTATTTGATGGTGTTGATGGCGGATTTCCCCGTGTCTACAAGGTCGTCAATGACCAAGACACGCTTGCCTTTAATGGGGAGTTGAGCACGGAATGGAATTACAGCCTCATCAGCATGCTCGGCTGTTGTGTCCAGCCAATGTTCGACTTTGAGCGCGTAGAGGTCCGTGTTACCGGTGTAGTCGGAGACGAGTCGGCCTGGAACAAAGCCGCTACGAGCGATAGCTAGAAGAAGATCAGGCTTGAAGCGAGAACTCATAACAATATCCGATAGGGCTCTTGTCCAGTTTACAATTTCCTGCCAAGAAACGAATCGACAATTTATAGGTTTGACCACAGGATTCAACCCCTATAGTTTCACCAGCCAAAAGGGCATGGAGGTTTAAAAGTATTCTAGCAGGCGAATCTGTTCCAGAAAGTTTTACTAGCCATTTTACAAGTTCCTATCTGGTGACGTTTAATGACTGTGACATTTAGTGGAACAGGAACACAAGATGATCCCATCCAAATTTCAGGAGTTACAACGAACACCGAAGGAGTACGAGCCGAATACGTTTACCTAAGTGAACGGTTTGGTCAGCGGGGACAAGACTGGACCCTAGAGCGGCAAGCTTTAATCAAATTACCATCGGGTGGGATGGGCGATTTGATGATCATAAAGCTAGCGGATAGTCAGATTGTCGAGGTTTACTTCGATATCTCGTCCTTTTTTGGAAAGTGGTAACCACCAATCAGAAATTTACTATTTGCTGTAATAGTGCCTTAGAACCCGGAGCGCGCGAAGGGTAATCCATTTGGAGGATTGGTGCTTGACTTCTATGTCATGCCACATTCTACCGTTGAAGGTGTGTTTGAGCAGCCATTTACCATCCGATTGTTGCTTTGAGATGACTAAGTTGATAGCATCCTGCATGCGTTCATCGTGGACATTTAAGCGAGCTAGTGTTTCTAGGACCTCAAGGGCATCTGAGTTGTAGAAGAGGGGAAACCCAAATCGGGTCCAGCCAATTTTTGGCTTGCGCATTCCATTGGGTGCTCTTAAGTACTGATAGACCTTGTTTTCTAAAATGATTTCAGTAACCTTTCTGATTACATCACTCATTTGTGATGTTCGTTGAGCCTTAGGAATAAGAGAGAATGCACGGAGCGCCTTGCACATACCCATAAAGCAGTTTTCTGGGAAAACCGTATCGGGGTTTATAGGGTATGCGCGGCATTTCCAGCCACCATCAGTTGATGAATGATGGTTCAGGAGGAAGTCAACTAGTTGGATAACACGTGAATCATCGAGGTAGCCAAAGTAAATCATGTAGTAAAGGATGTTAGCATCAAAACAGACCATATCACTAGCTTGACTAGCACGCCCACGAGCAGTTTTAGGCAGTTTCGTCGTGAAGTGACCTGAATCAAGTTGAAACTCGAACATGTGATTGATTCCACGTTCAATAGCTGGAGTCAGCTTGGCCCCGAGTTCGGCAAGAATCAGTAATTGGTGAGTAGTAGCAGTATATTTTTTGATGTAGCTGTGGTTTCGCTTTCCCCAATGACCCTCTGATTCTTGTGCTCCAAGAATGGTTTGGACTACTGTTGATTCCATAAGAGCAGCTTGGGCGGCTTGAAC
>JABXGV010000334.1 GCA_016550485.1 archaeon | reverse complement strand
CATCGAGTATTCGGTGATTACTGAATCCGGTGATGCAATGCCGGAAGTCTACGTTCAGAAAGGTATCCTTAGTGTTACCAGAAAACACGTACCATTCCGAACAATCACCAACATCAGTACCACTGCAGGACCCTTCGACCGGTTTTTTGGCATCGGGAATATCAACATTGAAACCGCTGGCAGATCAGGTCAACATGGTGGCCCCGAAGAGAAACTTGAAGGCTGCGAATTCTACGAAGAGCTGCGAGACTTCATCCTTCAGCAGCTACGGAGGTTCCGCCTCCCCTATGTCACAGGAACAGAAGCTGTGCATCGAACTGAGGAACCCATCCCCAAGCTTCCAGATTCGCTAGATGACGAAATCCTCTGGACACTTCGTGAGATGCGCGACATTCTAACCGAGATTGCTAGAAAAATTAAGTAGCATAGAGGAGGAGTGGTGGCTCTTCCTCTTCTCCTTCTTTTTTAGGAACCTTTGGGGTTTAGGCAACTTGTGGTGACACTAGCTGTTCTAAAGTGTAGAGTCTTAAGGGAAAAGGAGAATTGATAATTGGTTGATAGTGTTGAGACGATACCTAGTAGAGCCCTTGCTGAAGACTCTTCTTGGGTTTGTAGTGTTAGTCACGCTCTTTAATCTGGCAAGTGTATTAATCCTCAATACTGGCCAGCCAAACAAATCTTGGGTTGACCTCAACCCTGAAACCTATTTAATTCCCCCCGTGGAGGACGCCCTATTTCGACTCGTACCCAGTCAGCTTCTGGTCAAAACACTATTGAGTCTGTGTATAGGCGGTTTAATAGGAGTTCTTTTCGGAGTCCCTTTGGCACAAAAAGGGCATACAGCTGCAGCCAAGTTTATTGGAATCTCCGCTGTTGGGATTTGCTTATTGCTAATACCGCTTAACGAAAGAATACAACTGTTTGTGTTAGCAAACCAGTACATAATCAACCCTAGTTACTCCCCCCCTAATGTTCCTGCACTCATTCCTAGTTGTCACCAAGTAATCCGTTACTATCCTACACCCCACAACATCAGTATCGCAGGGTTAGCGGCAAATTACTTCCTCGGATTACCAGTAGCATTAGCTCTTGCAGTGCACTTCACTACTTCCTCACGATTCCATCAAAAGAAAATCGGTATGCAATGGCGATTATGGCGACATTGGACCGGATGATTCCCAATAACTTTCACTAGAATTTCACGTCCAAAAGGGCATGAAACACAACTAGTAGACGTCTTTAGGTGCAGCTAATTTGGAAAACGTTCTCCAGAACCTAATTCACGCCATACTCTTAAGGTTTATAATAGTTCCGTGGGTTTTCAGATTCTAAGAATTCTTATATACTGATTCCAGGGGGTTCGCTTGTAGCGAATTGTGCGATAAATGGTGATGAGATGACAAAGGTAGCGATTGTCGAGTTCAATGGAGATGTTTCAGCGTCCATGCAGAAGGCTCTACGCCTTCTGGGAGGGATTAGTGAATTGAATACTCCCAAGAGAGATGTTACGATTAAGGTGGGTGTATTCCATCCACGATCACCCCAGCATTCCTCGGTAGATGTCGTGGGTGCAATCATTGAGAGATTTAGTGAAGCGCAGAAAATCTACTTAGCGGAATCGGATAACTATCAAGGCACTGGCTCTGAACGGCTACAACTTTGGAAAGAGTTGTTCACTGACAGGGTGGTGCCTTTCAATCTCTCTGAGGATGAAGATACACGGTCTGTTCAAATAGCAAAAAGTGAGGGGGATCTAACAGTTGAGTTCTCCCATATTCTCTTCAAGCCATATGTCTTTGTTAGTACTCATGTTTTGCGAACATTTCAACATGGAATAGTTTTGAAGAATCTATTTGGGTTGACCCCCACTCGAAAGAAGATGCAGTATCACAAGAAGGCAATCTTTCGTTCAATCTTCGCGGACCTCTTTGAGGCAATCGGTGGCATTGACCTCTCAGTGATAGACGGGACGCATCTTTTCTGGAAATGTGATCGGTGGAGTGTACCGATGAACATTCTGATTGTGGGAAGGGACGCGGTGGCGGTTGAAACTGTGGGCGTTACGCTGGCTGGTTTGAAGCCTGCGAGATTAGTTGTGTTACAGGAATTCGTGAGACGTGGCCTCGGTGAAGGAGACATCGATAACATTGAGATTGTGGGACTGCCTTTTGAAGAAGTCAGGAATCGATCAAAAGTAGCGTTGAAGCAGCTCAAGGAGATTGTCGCAGCAGCACCGAAGCCTTGGTCCCCAAGAGACGCTGTAGATGGCTTGATTCGCGGCGGCTTTTTCAAACGCCCCCATCAGAGAAGGCGGGAAGATATAGAGAGAGCCTTAGCAGCTGAGGATTCCCGTTCAACAGGTCGATGGCAAGACATCTACACAGTCTTGACGAGGAGAATAAAGAAAGGCAAGCTGAATCGGATTAAAGGACCAGAAGGATGGGTCTATTGGACAGAATAACTGGCATCGGTTGGTGGACATCACTTGGCCCATAAGCATAGCCAGCTTCTACATATAAACAATAAATCTCTCCAAACACAGCACACGATACGTACATTTTTCTCTATTAATAGTCAGGTGAAATATGATGCCAGTAGAAAACCTATCAGGAAAATCGTGTGCTGTACTTTTCCTCATACTCGCAATCTGTGCTTTTCTAAACATCTTCTTTTTTGCAATACTCCTTAGCACTCCGTAGTAATCTACAATTAGTACTTCGTCACCCAAAATTCTAATTCCCTTACTCTGAATGTTGCGATTTCATTCCCAGTGATATCCGCATAGCAATCTTAAACGTTACCTTTATCTGATAGTTCTTCATAGTGGTTTATGGTATCTCGCAGTGGTCTCACATCTTAGAGGTGTCATCTGTCGGGATGCCGGAGAACCAATCCATGGCAGATTCAAGCGAAGACGACCCCGGGGCGAAACCCTGCAAACAAAGGGGAACTCATCTTCTGTCGGAATCCCTTTTGGGGAATGGCTTTGAACAAAATACTCTTGCCTATTTTATGAAAGACTGAAAAAGTGTTGATGATGGCTGATATTGACGAAGACTTGAATGACGTTATTATTGGCACGTGTACGACTTTGATGAATGAAATATGGAATAACGCCGAAGCGGTGGAACAATGGCTCGACAAGTTAAGAGGCGTAAAAGTCCCCCAAACAGTAAGGGCGGATATACGAACTCTTAAAGATTATATTAGAAAAGTCGAGCAGGGAGTTTGTGACATAGAACCCAATGGCTGATTCATGAAATATACATCTCTTGACTGACCTCCTAACTAGGGAGACAAGAGAGGACGTATTTCATCAGCTATTGTTTGGATATGGGCTGCTGCTTGAGGAGGATTAACTAACCTTAGGATAATTTGAGTAGCCCCCGCCTCCATGTATGCTTGAATCTGTTTTACACACTCTGTCGGTGAACCTAGAATGTAATTGAAGCCGGACGCCCGAATAGCCTTGAGGTAGGCCGGTAATTGCTGAAACGCCCTTTTTTTGTCTTTACCCAATTGGAGCGGGATACTAGGAATGATTTGGATTTCGTCGAGCGAGCGCCGCTCGTTACGGAGAAATTTGCCAATCAGTTTAACCCGGTGTGTCAAATCCGCTAATGATGGAGAAAAAGGCATCCAGCCTTCCCCGTATTTTGCTGTAAGGGAAAGGATTGTTTTCGAGTTACCTCCCAGGAAGAAGGGAGGATGAGGTTTTTGGACTGGTTTGGGTTTGAGAGAAAGGCCATCGATGTTGTAATATTGCCCCTTGAAGACTACAGATGGATTAACCCAAAGTTCACGTAAAAGACGCATCGCTTCTTCAGTCTGCGCTAAGCGCTCTGCAAGTTTTAGATAGGGGGCGTTAATGCTATCGAATTCGTTTCTAAACCACCCTGCACCTACGCCCATAATTAAACGCCCTTGAGATAACTGGTCTACTGCAGCTGAAAGCTTTGCGACAATGAAAGGGTGGCGTAACGGTAAGGGCGTCACACAGGGACCTAGCCGAATCGTCTTCGTTGATGAAGCCATTGCTGCAAGGACGGTCCAGGAGTCACTGGCATGACGTGTCCACGGGAGGAAAAGATGGTCATTAACAACAACCATTTCCAACCCGGTAGAATCTGCGTGCTGCGCACATTCTACTGCTTGGGTTGGGGTGAAAAATTCTAGAGGGATATGAAGCCCCAATTTCATAGTCATTCCAGTACAGCACCACCGAAGGTTAGTGGATGTGTTCAGTGGGTGCAGATATACTGCCTGCAAGGCCTGTGAGTTTAAGCTGTTTAATACCCCTGAGCCCTTTCAGTTTCGATGCCAACGATTGCATGGCTTTTGCCTGCCCTTTGACAACGATGACTAAAAGACAGTGTACAGCATCTAGGTGTACATGAGTCGATGACGTGATAAGATCGGGGTACTGGTGTTGGATATCCGTTAATTCAGACTCGAGTCCTCGCACATCATGGTGATAAATGAGAGTGATTGTTCCTACTGTAAATGCAGTGGGGCTGTGTTCCCAGCGGTACTCTGATATGAAATTGCGCATTGCCTGCTGAATTGCTTTGGATCGATCTAACCCCATTTGCTTAATGGCGCTATCAAACTCTCGTAAGAGGTCAGGAGGGAGAGAAATGCTAATTCTAGCTGTACCTGGTTTCGTCATTTGGAATCACATATTCAAACCGAGTAATGTAGCTATCAATATTAAGGGTTTTTAGATGAGAAAAGCCTAAATATGAGTATTACTAAATATCAAAAAAGTATTACTCAGGAGCGGTATTAAATGCACATCCCAGACGGATTCCTAACACTAGTACTCTGTGCAGTCATGTATGCAATCACCATATTGTTTCTAATCATAGCCTTCTGGCGAACCAATCGGATTCTAAGCGAAAAACAGATACCCCTGATGGCTACTCTAACTGCGATGTTCTTTACAGCTCAAATGATGAACTACCCGATTATCGGCGGCACAACCGCCCACTTGCTGGGTGGCCCAATTCTCGCCATAACCCTAGGACCTTATGCAGGACTTATCTCGATGACCATCATCTTGCTGATTCAAGCCCTCTTCTTCGGTGATGGCGGAGTTCTCACCTTCGGTGCAAACGTGTTCAACATGGGTGTCGTGGGCACCTTCATTCCCTTCCTAGTACTCTTCGCTTTCCTAAAGGTAAAGCCAAACCGTAATAGCCTACTGATTGGTGGTTTTCTAGGAGCATTCCTTGGTGACCTCGGAGCAGCCGTAGCAGCTGGTCTAGAACTCGGTCTGTCTTACCCCACATTCCCCTACGGCGTGTCAATAGCCCTCACCGCAATGGTCATTCACCATTCGATCATTGGGATTATTGAAGGTGTCGCAACGCTAGTAATTCTCTTGACTTTGCATAAAGCTCGACCGGATCTGCTTTCTCTAAAACGAGTGGCCCCCATCATAACAGGCGACCTACCACCATTAATGGAGGGTAAATAGCTATGCAGAACAAGTACAAACTCATCATCACCGGATTTGTAGTCGCAGTAATCTTCATAGTAGTAGGTGTTATCCTTCTCGGCTTTGCAAATGAAACTCTCGACGTAATCGCGGAGCTATTCGGTGCACCAGAATGGGAAGTTTGGCTTCCTCCCCTCCCCGATTATGAGCTGCCCGGTTTCGAAGGCAACTTACTAACGAACTTCATCATAGGCATTGCCTTTGCAGCACTCATCCTAGTGTTGACTTTCTTCATCGGATGGCTTGTCACACGTCGCCGAGCGAAAGGTTAATGCCTTTCGCTCCACCCCCTCTTTTTAGGAGCGCACTACTTGTTTAAAGAACTATTGAAGGTTCTCGGTGAGAGCCTGCGTAACGAGGAATACGCTAGCCGAAATGGTCTTCTCCAAGCAGTCGACCCTAGGTTCAAGCTCGTCTGTTTTTTTAGCCTAATTGTAGTTACTGTCCTTTTACAAAGCGTTCTCCAGTTCCTCTTGATGTTATTTTTTCTCATTGTCCTTGCTGCGGCATCTAGAATACCACAACGAGCGTTCTTTGGTCGAACGTCCCTCGTCTTAGTGTTCTCGCTAATCATTGTCTTGCCGCTGCCCTTCATCACACCAGGATCACCCTGTTTGATTTTTCCCCTTGGACCGTGGCTTTTAATCCTAAGTTATGAGGGCGTGTATTCCGCAGCCTTGTTTACGATGCGGGTCTGGGTCTCTGTGGGGGCCCTAACTTTACTTACACTGACAACACGCTTTACGGCGCTTCTACACAGTATGGACCGACTCCATTTCCCTAAACTATTCATCCAATTGACCTCCCTCACTTACCGGTACATCTTTTTGTTTACCGATGAAGCATATAGAATGGGACTGGCAAGGGAAGCACGCATGGTAAGAAAAGAGAGAATAGTTCACCTCAGGACGCTGCGCACCATTTCGAGCATGATTGGGACCCTCTTTATTCGAGCCTTTGAGCGAGGTGAAAAGATTTACCAAGCAATGTTGGCTCGGGGGTATTCAGGCGAGACAAGGTTGCTCTCACAGCTTCAAAGCGGCGGGAAGGATTGGGGCTTTGCTGTAGGCTTGCTGTTTTTAGCACTGCTAATATATTTTGCACCATTCATTAGTCCAGTTCCCTTCATTGGAGGATGGTTCTAAATGGTTCACTGTGCTGTCGATTTACAAGGTGTTCAGTATCGTTACCCAAATGGGTACATCGCGTTCGATGAGGTAGACCT
>JABXGV010000026.1 GCA_016550485.1 archaeon | reverse complement strand
TTGCAGCCTCAATGGCAGGATATTATATAATGAGTTATGTGGTTCCAGCCGATATTATTCACGTAGATTCGCTGGTGTCAGGGAGTGCACGTGCTGGGATATATGAGGGCTTCAAGGGTGTTCCCCTGAACATATTCCAAGCCTTTTCAATACTATTACTAGGGTTCCTGATGCAATGGTCTACAATTCAAACTGGCTCTGAAATCCTTGGGTATCTCTGGTTTGGGCCGGTCTTTACTGTATTCGTCATCATTTCAATAGTCATACTGCTCTTCATCAACATCGACCCTGACTTCAAAGCGCTAGGGGAGCGTCCCCGTGGCGACTTGGGCTAGCCTCACTCCTCCACGATTCCTCAGTCTGTTCTTTCAAACGGCTGAGCTGAGTAGGCGGTAGGTGCGAGTGGTCTGCGCTTGAGGGCTATCAGCGGCGATACGGAGAAATCGATGAGCTGCATCCGGGTCATCAAGGTCGAGGGCGGTTTCAAAGGCTGCAAAACAGCTGGCAGCCACACCCGCCTCTTGGGCCGCTGCTAAATGGCTAGTAAGACTTCCCAGGCCAAAGTGTAGCTCGAGAACAGAGGGAGGGTGAAGATAGAGAATATTCGTCCCTTTCCCTCGCCAGTCCTGTGCTATCATCAAACAGGATTGCTGGCAGCTCCCCTCAATCATCTGGTCTAACACATCTCCGGTGAGGAGTGGGAGATCGGCTAGAATGATTACGACAGCTTCGGCGCCTTTCTTTTCAGCATATTGAATGGCTTCTGTTAATTCCTGATTCAGTCCTGTTGCTTCCGTTGCTGGGAATACGTCATGTCCTCTGCCCCTCGCTATGGTTTCTAGTTCAGCGTCATTAGTCACCACAATTACGTCATTAATAGTGTTAGCATTCTCAGCAGCGTCCAACACATCCTCCAGCATGGCGTGAACGAGCTTATGCCTTTCAGCGTCCTCAAGTAGTGTGGAGAGGCGGTGCTTGGCGGTGGGTAAAAGACGGACAGGGATAATGGCAGTAGTGTAGGGGTTTGTCATCGATTGGCTCTCAACTCCCATGACCCGAAACAGACTCAGGGGGCATAGATATTTGCCGTGGGGTTTATTGAATCTATCGTTACCCAAGATGCTAAACTATCATATCTAGATTTTTTTAATAACAAAATAAATAAACCATTTCGCTCAGCGGAAACCCGACAAAACCGCTATAACCACCTCTCCTGCATGAACCGACAGAAAACACGACTGATACGCGTAGCCAGTCTAGCCTTGTTTCTCCAAGGTAATGCAGGGAACCTTGTGGGTTTCACTCTGTTGTATTCTTTAGAGGAAGGTTTCCAGAACATCATAGGCGATGTTGTCAGCATGGTCGCTGATTCGCTCAAGATTTCGGAGGCTTTCAGTGAAGAGCACATCTGCTGCGGGAACACAGATTCCTCTTTTCATCCTCTTGATGTGGGCCTTCTTGAGTTGCTTCTCTAAGACATCGACCTCATCCTCCATTTCTGTAGCCATCCTTGCCTTGCTTTTGCTCTTCTCTTTCAAGGCTTCGATGGCAGTAGAGTAAGCCCTTTCAACTGCTTCGAACAAGCTCCTGAGATCTTTTCTTCCTTTTTCGGAGAAAGGAACTTCCTCTTTCTCCTTTCTGATGGCAAACTCAGCTAGGTTATTACACAGGTCCCCTACTCGCTCCACATCTGTAATTATCCTTAGCAGCCTTATTCGCCACAGTTTATCTCTTTCAGTTAAATCCTCTTCATGGATTCGGTCAATGAACTTCTCGGTCTCGTCACAGAAATCGTCTACTTCATCTTCAAGAACGAGGACCTCTTTGGCGAAATCGAGTTTTCCATCAACCATCGCGTCTTTACTTAGACCTAGCATCTTCAGGGTCTTCTCTGCTGTCCGTACAACTTCCCGCTCTGACTCTCTGAGGGCTAGCTGGGCGAGGCTAAGCATTTTCTCGTCAAAGAAGTGACGAGGTCTGAGTTCTCCTTCCCTGATTGGGATTATCTTCTCGCAGAACCAGACGAGAGCTCCTACAAAGGGGATGAACATCACGCTGACAATGACGTTGAAGATGGTGTGGGCATTCGCAATTTGTCTTTGTAGGTCAAAGTGTGTCAACCGCACAAGTGCGGTAAATTGTGGAAGGAAGGGTAAGAACACAAGAATCCCGATGATGTTGATTAATGCTTGGGCAAGCGCGGTTCTCTTTGCTGGTCTTGTGGCGCCGACACCGACGATGAGTTCCAGTACGCAGGTACCGAGGTTAGCCCCAATACAGAGGGCTATTCCCGCCTCCAAACTGATGATTGGGTTCCCCGCGGCATTTAAGGTGCCGCCGAGTGCGACAACCATACTGGTGGTTGCAGAACTACTTTGAGTAACTCCAGCTATCAGAGTTCCTATGAGAATCCCATAGAGGGGTATTACTCCCCAAGAAGCGATTAGGTCTTTGAATATCTGTAAATCCTTGATGGGCCCGAACCCTTGTTTAATAAAATCCATAGCAACGAAAAGTAATCCAATGCTAAAGATGACCTTGGCAGCGAGCTTCACCTTCTCGTTCTTTGATGCCACGTTGAGAAAAAACCCAATAGCGATTAGTGGGAGGAAGGCGAAACCGATGTCAAAGGCTGCTAGCTGCGCCGTCATTGTTGTCCCTATCTCTGACCCGAGCATCACGTTGACCGATTGCCTGAAGGTCATGATTCCCGAATTAACGAGTCCAATCAGCGTCATCATCGTAATGCTGGAGCTCTGCGTCATGAAGGTAGTCCCGGTCCCCACAAACAAACCTGTTACAGGATTGTTTGTAGTTCTTTCTAGGATTTTAGAAATCGTTGACCCAGAGATTTTTCCAAGGCTATCACTCAGCAGAGAGATGCTGTACATCAAGAGGGCAAGCCCGCCTATAATGCCGAATAGCACGGATCCATTATATATGATTAAGTCTAAGAGTAGGTCCATAATGAACAGCACCCAAGGGTGGTACTAGCACTAGTATTCGTGGGAAAAGTCTACTAGTGTTTTAATATCATTCCTCGTTCAAAGCAGCTACTCTAGAAGCCTAGCAAGAGATTTTACTTAATTATTCGATGCATTTGGTTCTCCATTGTTCCACTCCCCCGGATGCGTGTACCTTTCCAAGTGCCCTTTGCCTGTACGATATAGTTGGTCACATACTCGTCTTCTCGCCCCATCCCTATCCAAGACCGATGAACAATCCGTTTCATAACCAAATCCAATAGAGGCTTCCCCGTTGTGTCATTCCCTGCAGTGACCCTCCACTCAACCGGTATCTTGGTTGGAAGGGATTGATCCTTCAGGTAGCGACTTTCCTGGATATGAAAGGTCCCTGGCAGGAAGTGAACAAATTCTTCGTTCAAAGTCGCAGCCCCTTCTCCTGACTCCAAGATGCCCTCATCTCTTTCTCGGAGGTCCAGGGAATGATAGAAGAGGTGGACACTTCCCTCTTTAAAATGGAGATTCAGCCACCGCCAATCGTAGATGTGAAAGGTGGAGAAGACGCCCAGTCCGTGCTCTATGACCGCTCGTCCATCTGTTATTTGGACCGTCTTTCCCTGTATTGTTATTTCACCTTGGGCTTTGAGCGCGAAGACGTCATAGAATTTTTGGGACATCGAAGGGGTGATGGCGACCCGGCCGCCGTAATAAACCAGAACACTGTTCTCGATGGGTGTTAGGGTGAGTGTTCCTGCGATGTCATTGATGTGATCGTTGAAGGTGTAGTGATATCCTTCCTGCCAAGAGCCGTCGATGAGGAGTTCGGCGTCTTGGAGTGAAATCTCTTGATGGTACCGGTCCTTAGAGAGATTCTCAAGGATACCGTGTTGGTAGGGAGTGGCCCACTGTCCCGACTCGAATCGTTCTGAAAGGAGGTAGGAGTCGAGGAACGCATACTTGATTGCGGGTGCATTGACCCAGAAAAACCGTGAGATGGTATCGATTGCTGAGAGCGCGGATTTGCCTTTTGAATGGAAAAGAACGTAGAGCATCCCTTCCTCCATGGGGCCACCAGTTCCCTCAAAAGTGGGGATGAGTGGCTGGGTCATTTGGGGAGTCGATGCGATGAATTGTTCTATCCGTTTACGACTTGACCGTTTGATCTTCACAACAGTCTTGAGATTCTTGAGAAGAAACCCGATACCAAGTTTCGGCGCCACATCGTTATTAGACAACGTCAACCTCTACGATACTTTCTTGCGAGAGAGCTATTACTCTTTCTTTGGACCTTGTCTTGATTCAAATTCACAGACATCGTTGAAATTGTATTACAATTTAGAATCCGAAGCCGGGTTCTGGTAGTTCTCCCCAAGCATTTGAATCCGCCGCTAAAGTATAAAAAATATCCTTTTTAAGGAGAATTTCTCGAGTCTGTCGCCATGAATCAATCAGCAGACGATAAGGATAAGATGTATGCGGATGTCATCAAGACCCTCCGAAAGGAGATGACAGCTATCCTGAAGAAAGGCACAGTTCCAGGTGCAGCCATCTCCTTAGTAACCACTGACGAGGTAGTGTGGTCAGAAGCCTTTGGCTACTTGGACCTCACTCGGTCAAGGCTAGTTGACCTAGACACCATTTTTCACATTGCTTCAACAAGCAAGACCTTCACGGGTGCCGCATTCATGTTAGCTGTACAGGAGGGACTCGTCGAACTCGACGACCCGCTGGTAAAACACTATCCGGAGTTCAGGATAAACAGCCGGTTTGGGGCAGAGGAACCCCAGAAGATTACTTTTCGGCATCTGCTCTCGCATCGATCTGGGCTACCCCGTGAGCCCAGAATTGGAGGGGTGTTCAGCAGAGGACATTACACCTTTGAGGAATCGATTGAGAGCCTGAAGGATTGCTGGATGGTAGCCCCAGTGGGTGATAGATACTGGTACTCGAATATCGGCATGGATCTTGTAGCCTATTCAATTCAGCGTGTCTCGGGGACGAGTTATCCTGACTTTATACGGGAGAAACTTGCCATGCCCCTAGGCATAACCTCAATCGCGTTGGGCAGCATCGAGGCTAAGGCCAATCCTAACGAAGCCTTGGGAACAGATGATGGCGTCCGCCAGACCGAGTATGAAGTAACGCTAGACTATGGCTGCGGTGGCGTCTGGATAAGTAACACGGACATGGCAAAGTTCGTTAGATTTCTCCTCAACAAGGGAACCGTGGACGGAAAGCAGGTCCTGAGAGAAGACCTCTTCAAGGAAATGACTACATCACAGTTTGTCCCTGAAGATGGACTCAACTACGGACTCGGTGTTGACATTGATACAGGCTCCAACATCCGTGTACTCCGGCACGGTGGCGGATCCTACGGGTTTGCCAGCACAATGTACTGGATTCCTGACCATGGAATTGGGGTCACCATCCAAGCGAACCAAGAGTGGTACCCCGGTAGTAAGCACCCACATACCCTCGGGCGGAAAGCGCTTGAACTCATGTTACAGCAACAAGAGGTTGAATGGAGGTTACCCTCCATTGAGGATTTTCTCACAGAAGAAGAGATTCCTGTTGATAAGAGCCATCTTGCCAAACTCACTGGTGTGTATGTGGGGCTTTGGAACACCTTCTATCCTGTCGTGTATAAGCGAGGTAAACTCTACACAGGAAGGGGAACCCCAATGATCCCCCACAATCCCTTAGAGTTCCGTGTGAGAAAGATTTCTGCCGTCCGGTTCAACTTCGACACACCCGACGCCGAAGAACCTTCGAGCATGGCAGTCCTGTGGGTCAATGGCATGTGGGTCATCAATACCCTACACAGAGTGACACCCTATCAGCCTGAGGACGAACCAGTACCCCTAGATGCTGAGGCGAGTAAACAACTCACAGGAATATACAAGGCCTTCTACTATGGCAGCGAGCCAACCTTTGCGTTGGCTAAGATAAAAGGTGGACAACTCTTTGTGAGTTCAAATCAAGG
>JABXGV010000333.1 GCA_016550485.1 archaeon | reverse complement strand
ACTATCAGAAACACTCACAGAACTTTCGTTAAGTACAATGAGATAAGGGGAACTAGTGAGTACTCCAACTAATTGGTTTGAAGAATAGGAGAAGCCGCCTCCAACTGAAGTAGAGGTTACAATGAGAGCCACACAAAGGGCAATCCCTAATATCGCCGAATAGGTCCGACGCCAGTGATAGAGGAGGCTCTTCAAACCAATTCGAAGCAAGGAAGCACCTTTCTTAACTCAACTCTTGTTCTGAACTTAACCTTTCCTAGGAGAACCGCTTTTTTTAGTGGAACTATCATTTGGATGTTGGCATAGAAGTTATAGCAGTGTGAATGCAATCGTTAACCAATTCGTGTTGGGATTTTGATGAAGGTCATCCAAGCAACTAAGATAAGGAAGACATATCATCGACCTAGTGAGTCCTTGGAAGTATTGAGCGGCATTAACCTCCAAGTAACAAAAGGAGAAATCGTACTAATTACAGGTAGAAGTGGAGCAGGGAAAACGACCCTACTAAAGATCATAGGGTGTATGGAACTACCCACATCAGGCACGCTAAAAATCCTAGACACGGATACTACACAACTCACTCTAGAGGAACTTACACAACTCCGCGCCAAATATTTTGGGTTTATTTTCCAATCTTTCAATCTACTTCCTGCATTAACAGTTACGGAGAACATCGAATTACCCCTCGCGATTCGTGGTACGAGTAGAGCTCAACGGAAAAAAGCAGCAGAACAGGTTCTCGGTCAGTTCGAACTAGGCTACCTAGCTCAACGACTTCCTGAAGAATTAAGTACAGGTCAGATTCAACGTGTAGCTGTGATGAGAGCCCTAATTACTGAGGCACCAATCCTCATCGCTGACGAACCAACTGCTAATCTAGACAAAGAAAACACAGTCAGCCTCTTCGCATTACTCCAAGAAGTGAATGCTAATAGACAGTCAACTATCGTTATATGTAGTCAAAAGAACCTAGCCCGCGAATACGCTGACGCAGTCTATCGAATGGAGGGGGGGCGCCTAAAGCCCGTGTAGCTCTAGGAAATTTCACGCACTTCTTTTCTTGTCAACGAAGCAGTTAAAGCGATATTGCGGAGACTACGACCCACAATAAAAACGCCCAATCCAGTACACACAGTGACAGTAAGCAACCAGTACGTCACATCCAAAATTAACACATCAGTAAGCAACATCGAAAAAAGAAGTGCAATTGCATACCCAATAGATGTAGAAACTACACTAAACAAACAGAGAGGAACCATAAAAATTAGGAAAACATCTCGCATTCTTCCACCAAGAATAAACAGTGTTTTTACTGTCTCCCGATTCTTCGTGACAACCTCTGCGATGAGACCGGATACATTCAGACCTACCGTCGCGAGTATTACTAAAGCAAGTGTGATAAGGAAAATCCGAAGATCACCAAAAACACGAGATGTGTAGGCGCTTCCTGCAGAAAGGGATACAATATCGAGGCGATCTAGGACTTGATTAAAATTATAGAAGGCTTCGCTTTCCCACCAGAACATAGTCGGTTGGGGGGGCCGGCGTATGAAATTAGAAGGCGCATTAAAGATTATTTCACTAGCTTCTCCTCCCTTGAGAAAGCAAACTTCCGCAAGATCGCCACAGCGAATGAGATAATCGCCAAAGGGTAACTGGAGAACTGCAACGCCAAAAATATCTGTTTCGAACTCTGCGATACTCCCATAATAGTAAACTCTTATGACAATGTTGCTGGGATCCAATAATCCTGTAATACGAACTGTGACTAAATGAGGACTTACAACAATTTCCCGATAACGCTGGAGAGAAACCAGCGACGTATCGATTTTAGCACGAGCGCAGCTACTCAAATGTGGGTAAATACCTCGAAGAACGTTGGCAACTAACCGAGGCACAAAAATCTGATGATCTAGACTCGCCACGCCAGTTGTGACAGTACCGACAACTTGTACTTCTATCATATTTGCTTGGAAGGTTGAGAAAACCACCAAGTGATCGCCAATACTAAAACCAGTTCTAGCGCCTACGAAGCAAGAGCCCAACTTAAGTGAGGATACATTACTCAAGAGGAGAGGAATTGTATTCCAGAAGATATCCTCCACTCCTCTTACATAGAACGGCTGTTCCACCCCTTTACATTGAATAACACAAGGTGCAACTGTCTCGCGACTCACCCCTACTGTTCCCTCCAACTCTAGCAAGTCCTCAACTAGCATTTCAGAAATGAGTCCTGTGGGTATCGCTGCCGCTCCCCCGGCGGTGACTGCCACACTATCATAAAAGACATCTCCGTGAACATTCCACTGAAGCTCCAGCATTCCCTGTACCATCAGCAACGCTGATGCGAAAAGTATCGAAAGTAGTGAGAGCACTACTAATAGACTTCGCCGTCGACCACGATAGAAGCTGAAACCAACTCGCACAAGAAACCTAGCCACAGTCTGTCACCCAAAATCACCTACTCTCAAGGACATGCGCAAATAATGCCTCCGCAGCAGCTCGTACGGCATGAGCGCTTGTCTTTCGAGGATACCAGCCCAGCCCTTTTAGTCGACCTATATCGAGAAGCATTTGTTTCACATCACCTTTCCATCCTCGTCCACCATCTACTCCTCCTGTACAATGAAAGTCCACATTGGTAAGATTCATTACTTCCGTTACTATCTTGGCGATTTCCATTACACTAATCTGGTCCTCTGAACCCACATTGATAATCTCCACTCTATCCCGTGTCAAGGCATAACTAAGGATAAGACACGCGACACAATCATCTACATGCAAATACGATTTTGTTTGAGTTCCATCACCTAATATTTCCAAGGAGCGAGGGTTTCTACGGAGTTTTTGGATAAAATCCGGAATGACTCCTCGTTGTGCACGAGAACCTATAATGTTAGCAAGACGACAGATACTAGCATTAAAACCATAAGTATGAGCGTAAGAGGATATCAGGGCTTCTGAAGCAAGTTTCGCCGCGCCATAAAGAGATACGGGTTTGAGTGGAGCATATTGCTCAGAAGTAGGTCGTACTTCTGCGTCACCATAAACAGTTGATGATGAGGTAAAGACCATCCCTTTTACCGATTCAGTTTCACGCATCGCCTCTAACAATTGGAAGGTTGCTACAACATTTTGTTGAAAATGGGTCTCAGTTAAAGTAGCTCCTGATTTCACTTCAGGATTAGCTGCTAAATGAAAAACTACTTCGCACCCCTCTAATGCACTCGAAATATCCGATTTGTTGAGAACATTACCTTTGAATAACGAAAAATTAGTGTAGTCTCTCGCTGTTTCTAGGTTCGCTAGTTGCCCGCTTGAGAAGTTATCTATCACGCACACATGTTTACCATGTTTAAGTAATGTATCGACGAGGTGGCTCCCGATGAACCCGGCCCCACCTGTAACTAGAATTTTTTTCTCCTTCAGTGATGTGGCTAAACTTTTAGTTGGAGTCATATCTCTTACTCCTTTGTTTTTGGTGTGGGTAGGAGCAATATCGCTAATAAAGCGCTCCTGTAACCTGATTTCATACATTCTTGTTAGATATAAAGGCAAGTGTGATTACGAGGTTGCTTATATTTGACCAAGTTCCTTGTTTAGGTTGCGTAATATGAGTGTGACCAGCGAAACCCGCAAAATCAGTATTGTAACTATAATTCAATACTTGGCGATTGGTTTTTACATATTCATTATTCCGGCGCTCTTTGGTCCTGAAAACTACGGGGTTTTGGTAATAGTTACAACCTCTACTGGTATATTCTCTTTGATAAGTGATCTAGGTATTACTATTACGATTTACAGATACGTCCCTCAACACGCAGCTCTAGGACAGGAGGGTAAAATACGTGGGTTAATACATCGGTGTAACATCATACGGTTGCTCACAATCACGCCATTCATTGTTTTGTGGATAGGTTTTTTCTCCTTATTGGGTTTTAACATATTCATAATAGCTTCTGGAGTGGCGATATTTTGTGGTATGGCGTTCGTCAATTTCTTATTTTCAATCGCATATGGACATGGGAGAAGCGGATGGTTTACAAGTAAAAATGCAGCTAGAGCGGTTCTCCGATTACTCTTTCTATTTGTGGGATTTACAGTATTGGGATTAGAGGGTGCTATTTTTTCATTAGTCTTAGTAGAGAGTTTACTGATTATAATGGGGTTGGGACTAGTGCGAGGTGATTTATTTGGAGAAAAAGAGCCCGTTCACATTAGTAGCTACATGCGAAAAGCCAGTCAGTTCTGGATTTATGATTTGCTATTTCCCTTATACCACGCGTTGAGTATCTACATTACACAATTTTTCACGATTTCTTATACGCAGGTTGGGTATTATTCGTTCGGGATGGATTTTGGACGCTTTATGGCCATGTTCCTCAGTTCTATTGGTATTGCAGCCCTCCCCATCATTATCGAATTGATGACGGATGGTGAAAAACAGCGCGTCACATTATTAGTAGCACGGGCTACAAAATATTTGGCCGTTATCGCCCCAGTCATCATGCTTTGGGTAATATTCTTAGTTCCTCTGGTAATTACCCTTATTGTACCAAGTTATCTCATAAGCATTTCAATCGCACAAATTTCTCTTCTTTGGGTCTTCCCAATTGGCCTTTCCACAATTTTCAGCGGAGTAGTTATTGCAAAGGAAAAACCCATTATCGTAATTAAAGCCCGAGTCCTTTCACTCACCTTCTTCCTCTCCACTGCATTCTTAATCGGTCCTTTCACAGGAATAACAGGTATCGCTTGGGTCTATACTGCTGGCCAAATAGTCGAAGCGGCTAGCACAACTGGGATGGCTTCAAGAGAGTTCGAGTTGGAATTCCCTAAACGAACAGTGCTTGTATCAACTACAATAGCGACCATTATAGGGCTAACGATATTCCTACTGACCCCGCCAATATCTATCCCAATAATAATCCTAATTCCCTTCACACCTGTTTATATCAAAATTTGGGTTCCGCTTTTCCTTATCCATCTAGTCCTCGCTACACCAATTTATCTAGTGTTGTTAATTGCCACCAAGGCATTAACAATAAACGAGTTTAGAGAGATCACATTTGCAATATTCCCAATCAAGAGGAAAAGAAAATCATAGACCTTTCTCAGGACCTGTTAACACTTCTGTATACCTCTTCGACTTTACTAGCAATGTTAGCCATATTGTGTTTATCGACAACTAGCTTGTAAGCGGCTAATCGGATTCTTCGTCTTAGGTGAACATCCTTCAGGAGAAGAATAGCCTCAGCAAGCTTTTCAGCAGAATGTGAATTTACTAGGATTCCAGTTTTCTGGTGATGTATGATTTCAGGTATGCCACCAACATTTGTCCCAACAAAGGGAACACCTGCAGCCATTGCTTCAAGGCCAACAGTCGGTATTCCCTCCCATAGCGAAGGAAGTACACAGGCGAACGCGCGCGCCATCAATGAGGGAATGATTGCAGGAGGTTGTTGACCTAGGAACTCGACATCCAAACCATCAGCAGCCTTTTGGAGTTGACCTAGCAGAGTACCTACACCAACCACCGTAAGGCCGAAGCTTTCGCCTCGGTCTTTCAGAATTCTTAGTGCTTCGATTAGTCTAGGCACACCCTTCCATGCTTCTAAATCTCCAACGAAAATCAAACGCCCGTTTGATATGCTACTTGGGTCGAATTTAGGAAAGTGACTCAAATCTACCGCATTCGGGATAACTACTGTCTTTGTAACCGTGTAGGGGTAGAGTTTACTAGCTTTATCTGCATCAGCTTGTGATTGGGCAATAATTCTATTTGCCGTGCGCATAGTAATCGCGCCTATGGTTCGGTCAAAAATCTGCTTTATTGCACGCTTACCATGATGAATCCCACCAGGTGGTGTCCCAAGCCCGCCATGTAGGTGAAGTACTAGTGGGGAATATCTCCCTAGACGTAGTATCCTAGCAAAAATAGCCTGATTTGACGCGAAATAGAGATGAGAGTGAATGTGAATTACATCATACCTTTTACGTAGCAATTTATGAAATAATATTGTCAAGGGATTAATTTTCCAAATTACAGCAGGAGTACAAAAACGAAAAACCCTCACACCATCAATGACTTCATACTTGGGGCTCGAAGCCATTGTTCGGGCAGTGAAAACATCCACTTCATGATTTTGTTCAACAAGCTGACGAGAGAGGTTATGACAAAACCTTTCAGTTCCTCCAAATTGTTCTCCAAAGAAAGGGGTAATTTGAAGGACTTTCATAGTTTTTTGCCCTCATCGTTCTTGAATGGTGATTTGCACTGTAACGCCCTCGTTTTCTATTTATCTTTTTCTTCAAGGATTTGAATCTGTAACTAAATTTAGTTTTAACTGTAGTGCAGACAGGTTTGCGCCATATGGTTCTGCTGTCTTTATTTTTGAACACAGGTTGATAAGAACTTCTAGAGCGCCTATCTGAACCCTCCTCTATTCAAGCTATGGCTTCAGAAAGTT
>JABXGV010000332.1 GCA_016550485.1 archaeon | reverse complement strand
CCTATCAAAGTATTGACAAAAGCCCTCCCACGGAAAGGTAAACCCTCTGCACTTCACTTGGGTTTATCTCAAGCAAAGCATGAGGTAATATTCATTTGTGATGCTGAAACGCGGCTGGAACCAGACGCGCTCAGCCACTTGGTCAGACCGCTGCAGCTGGATGGTGTTCTAGCAACGCAGGGGAGTATTCAGGTGGAAAACGCGGGGGTCAACAAATTGACTCGCGCGCAAGCTTTGGCGAATGCCTGGCATGATGGAGGGGGCTTGTACCAGGAATTGCAGACAAAGCGTGGTCGACAATTTTTCTTGTTAGGTAGGAATTATTGTGTACGTAAGGCGCTCTTAGAGGAGCTGGGTGGGTATGCTGGTGAGGCGCTCACCGAGGATATCCGCGTATCCTTCCAGCTACTTGAAATGGATGGGCGATTCGCGTTTGTGCCCCGGGCTAGAGCTTGGGAGGACGTGCCCACCTCTATGGATGTGCTGGCGAAACAACGGGTTCGCTGGACCGCTGGTTGGAATGAAGAAAACTCGCGACGAATGCAGACCACGACAAAGAAACGCTCAGCAATCATTGGATTGATCGAGTTTCTTGTGATGGCCAACTTTGTCGCCTTCTATCCGGTCTTAGGTCCAATCATCGGGCTCTCCTTATTCCTATTTGCCTTCCTAGGACCATTAATCGGTCTCTCCTGGGCTACCAATGGTTGGCTATTCGGTCTAATATTCTTCGTGCCTGGAATATTCTGTTTCCTCCTCCAAATAATGGCAGCACGGAGATATGCTCGAAGAACAGGGCTCGTGAAGTCCTTCTTCAGCTTATTCAAGCTGTACTGGTTCATGTTCTGGTCAGGTATGAAGCCATCCAAAGTCCCTGAAGCTTGGGAGAAAACCGAGAAGGAGTGACACACTATGCCGAAAACTGAAAAGGACAAATGGTTGAGTTACCAGGAGTTTCTGGGAGCTTGGATAAAAGAACATGGTGCCCAAGAAGCGGTAGATCAGGCAGGAAAAGAGCCTTTTCTCTTCAAATGGTTAAGTTTCGCCTACAAAGGCGCACGTGTCCTAGCACGGATGGGTCTATCGCCGAATCAGGTATCATACCTTGCTATTTTTACCTCCGTTCTTGCAGCAGTCCTAATTCTGCTTGCGGGATGGACGTTAGCACCAGTGACACCAAGTTTACTAGTGCCAGCAGTTTTTACATGGCCTGAGATGTTCTTTCCTCCCATGGGCTTCTTGCCCGCGGTAGGTTATGATGCATTCAAACCACAAATACTAACAGCAACACTGCTGTTGTTCTTCGCCTTCGCCTTGTTCCTCCTCTCTGGGCTCCTGGATCAACTAGATGGCGCAGTAGCCCGTCTTACTAAGATGCAATCGCAGTGGGGCAGTGTATTCGACCAAGTTCTGGATAAATACGCTGACGCAGCAGTGGTAGGTGCACTGATACTCGCTCGCTTCGTCGATATCTTCTGGGGTCTGATGACATTCCTCGGATTCGTGATGGTGGATTATGCAAGAGCTCGACACCAAGCCGATGGACTGCATCAAGTCAAAGTTACACGAGGCGAACGTCCCTATCGAATCCTCCTATTCTCCACCGCTGCCGGACTCCAGATACTTAGCTATTTAGCTATTGTCTTCGATGTTGAAATCTACGTTGCCTTGCCGGTCTTTCCGTTCTTCATCCACCAACTGACAATGGAAGCGCTCCGCTACTTCAACTTCTTACTAATGATAATCTGCCACGTATCCGTAATCCAAATGGTCGCCCATGCGAAGAGACATCTTTCAAAACGAACTCGCCTTAAACGATGATCTAAACACCTCCACTCCATACCACGCACTAAACTTCATTGGCGGCGCGTCCAAGCCGCCATTCTCCTCTTTTATGGTTGTTTTCTTTGCGGGATTATTTCATTCTGATATCGTATCGGACAAAGAGAGGGTTAAAGAGGGAGAAAGCCACATCAGGGAGATTGAAATGCCGCGTGCTGTGCTGACTGCGGATGCATCGGTGATGCACCAATTCATCGGAGCTCTGTACTCAGGATTTCTATCAACCTTTCCTCGGCGTGTCGTTCAGGACTTCCTCTTCAAACACGTCATTTGCAGACCTGTACCAGCCAACGCTGATGGAACTACCGATTACCCTATCCTCTCACTTCGAGCAGTTGAAGCCATTCTTCGTAAAGATGGCTATGGTGAAGCGGATGTTAAAATTGCCCACCCACATCGCATTGGTCGTGTAATTGACTCACAAACCAAGATTGTCGGTGTATCCGCAAAGGACCCACTAGGCATCGGGCCTGCAACCACCTCTTGGGTTGCACTCTGGGGAGGGCAGCCGCAAAACCGCTTGAAGTTTGCAGCACTGATGAATCAGATACAGCGCTTAAAGAAACGCTATGATTTCACCGTCGTCTTCGGAGGGTCTGGTGCATGGCAACTCGAAGACCCCCGCGTCATGGACTATTATGGCATCGATTATGTATTAGTAGGGGAGGGCGAACGGGTCATACCTGACCTGTTCAGGAACCTAGAAGCAGAGTCCTATTCAGGGAGTCGCGTAATTCGGGGCCCGCCCGCCCGCGTAACCGAGGTGCCCAGCATCCTTGGACCCTCCAATGCTTCACTCATAGAAGTAACTCGTGGCTGCGGCAAAGGCTGTAAATTCTGTTCCCCAAGCGTCGCGGGGCGACTCCGCAGCTTTCCTCTTGAGAAAATTCTCGGCGATGCCCAAGCATACCTTGACCGGGGCATCAAATCGGTTACACTACAATCTGAAGATACGCTACGTTACGGCTCTTCAAACTTGGAGAGTGACGAAGACGCCGTGCTAACGCTTTATAAGGAACTCTTCAAATTAGGTCTAAAACGGGTGATTTTAACTCACGCGTCCATGATTACATTCGCTCATCAGCCAGAACTCATTTCTAAACTAACCAAACTACTTCGAAAGCATGGTTTGCCTGGTTACGGTTGTCAACCTGGGTTTGAAACCGGAAGTGGCCGACTTGTCAAGGAACTAATGCCTAACAAGTGCTATCCACGTGATCCGAGCGAGTGGCCAGAAGTAATTCGCGAAGCACTTGATGTCATGCATGAAAATCGCTGGTTACCTTGCTGTACTCTGGTAATGGGGCTACCTGGGGAGGATGAAGAAGATATCCGCGAAACAATAAGCCTCATCAAGAGCTTGACCCATCACCTAGCTTTCTTCTTTCCCCTCTCGTTTCTTCCGGTGAAGAACACTCCTCTTGCTCACTCAGCCCGTTGTGTTCGCGACCGGATGTCTGTTGCCCACTGGGACCTCCTTGAGGTTACGTGGCGACACAATCTCCGATTCTTCAACAGGGCCTTTGGATATGTTGCAGAGGGGCGGTTTCCCCTAATGCGGGTCGGGTTACGGATAGCGACTGGTGTATTCGGATCCTTCATTTTGCAGACTATACGTACACGGAGGAAAGAAGCGGCGAAAGCAGGTCGTCACTAGTTGGAGAAGCTGTCGAAGGGATTAGCCTTGGTACAAAACGTTGAGGCATGCATTCCATCCGATGAATGTCGACGCTGCGGAGCTTGCATAGCTGCCTGCCCCGTGAACGCTGTTTCGCTAAAGGATTATCATGTGAAAGTGAACGGCTGCACGGCTTGTTCTGAACGATTAGTGGGGCTGTGTGTAGAAGCCTGTCCTACTACCGCTGATTACGACGAGCTGGAACGGCAAGTGTTTGGGCGCTTGCGAAGGCCGGGTGAGGGGTTTGGTATTTATCGGTGGGTCAGCAAGGCAATTTCACTCCATCCCGAGTTACGTAAACAAGCCTATTGTGGAGGGACAGCTTCGGCATTAACCTATGCGGCTTTGTCCTCTGGATTTGTGGATGCAGCGATTATCTGTTCTTGGGGTGATGGGGAGCCTTGGCGCCCGGGTCCCCGCATCATTCGGGACCCCAAGGATGTCGTGTATGGGCTTGGGAGCAAGTACTTTCCGTCGCCAAACCTCCGGGATTTAGGAAAACTTGGAGATGCCGAACGCGTGCTCTTCGTCGGGTTACCCTGCCACGTAACTGCAGTACGAAAAATGCAGTACTCGGATAATCGCGTGCTTCGGAATTTAACCAAGAGGATTCGTGTTATTATCGGCACGTTTTGCGGGATTCCTGCAATGCTCACAGCGGAAAGCTTCGCAGCCCATATCACCAAACACAAGGTGCCGCTTGACAAGATAACTCACGTAACCTCAGTGTGCTCTTCACTATTTCAGGGTGTACGCGCCTACCGGGTTCACACTACAATGGGAAGTGTGGATTTTCCTGTTCTCTTCCTTCTAAGAGATCTCCAGAAGGAGCGGCTTCGCTGTTCTGAGAATTGCTTTGATTATTCATCAGATTTAGCAGACATCTCAGTTGGTGGCACCATTCCACCAGAATTACCTCTACGATATATCTCTAATGCTCTCTTTGTACGGACTTCTGTGGGCGAAGAATTAGTGGAGTTGGCCTGTAACTCAAGGTTGCTAAGTACGCGTAAAATGGGGTCGCTTTTCCTACGTGGACTGCGTCTCTTTCCGCCTTATTGGCGTAAACGTACGCGGTATCGTAAATACCGTAAAGAAAGGGATGCAGAAAAAAGGTAATGATTCTCGTGAAAAGCCTTATTGGTAATATCGTATCTTGCCTCTGCTTGCCTTATGACAAAACACACAATTCTAATCTATCCTGACTTGACCTATTCGGAATTACAACGACCTGCACCTCCTTACTCTGTGCTTTTCATAGCAAATGCTCTCCAAAAGGCAGGAATTGATGTGGAGGTTTTCGACCTCCGCTATGATACTATTGATGAGGTAGTTCGTTCAGCCACTACCTCTACTCCTGGATATATTGGTCTCTCAGTGATGACAGGACCACAGATTCGAAATGCACTTGAAGTCGCCGGGGCTCTACGCCAAGAGGTACCTGACACCAAATTAGTTTGGGGGGGCATCCACCCAACCATTTTACCTCACCAAACCTTGCATCATCCTTATGTTGATTTGGTGATTCGAGGAGACGGGGAACGGGCTTACACACAACTGGTTCAAAACGTATCTTTGAATCGTGTACAGGGGCTTGTTTTCCAGCGGGGAAATACGGTTCACAGTGGAGGGCTGGCGCCTCCCACAGACATGGCTAGTGTAAGTGTTCCTTGGGGTTTAATCGACCCGCGCCGATACATTATACGGGGACGTACCAGCGCTCTTACTAGTCGGGGGTGTCCCCACCGCTGCGCATTCTGCTATAATGCAGTGCTTCGTCAGCCATGGCGAGGCTGGACTGCCCAGCAGTGCCAAAAAGAGCTGGACCAATTCATTGCAATGGGTGCAGAAGACCTCTTGTTCTTTGATGACGCGTTCTTCACAAATAAGCCCCGTGTCCGTAAGCTCTTTCCCTATTTCCGTCGGGAAGGCTTAACATGGACCGCTGAACTCCGTGTAGATCAGCTTACCCGCGCCCTAGCTCGCAACGCAAAACAAGCGGGTTGCCAGTGTCTATTTTTCGGTGCAGAATCAGGATCGCCTAGAATGCTTCAGCTACTCAACAAGAGGATAACAGTCCACCAGCTGATTCGCAGTTCCCAAATCGCAAAGGATGAAGAAATTAGGGCAGACTACTCCTGGATGATTGGAATACCCACTGAAACGCCAAAAGACCGCCGTGCAACAATCTCCACGATAAAGGCTATGCACCGCATAAATCCTACCGCTGATTTTGTCATAAAGATATTCACACCCTATCCCGGCACCCCCTTATTCAACTTAGCTCTGAAAGAAGGTGCGATTCTACCTGAAACACTTACTGGCTGGTCAACATTCTCCCGGTATCGGGCACTCAGCTACTTACGCAAAAAACGTCAACTGGAAACCATCGCGTTGACCTCCGCCCTTGTAGGGCGACGAATGATTCATAGCATGCGCGGGCCATTAAGGCTGGTTAGCAGCTTCGCAAAGTTTCGTTGGCACTATGAATCCTTTGGTTTATCCTTTGAGAGCCTCATCTTCAATATTGTCAGTAGCTTCCTTGAACGTCATCGAAAGCGGTTTCTAGGTGCAACAAAGGGTACAACTAAATCTCTTCTTTCTCCAAAATCTATGGAAACCTTCGCTCGGTGACTAGAATATTACCCAAACTGGGTGTATTTCCTAAAGCTTTTTAAGCGCTAGTTTGTAGGCTCAATCGAACCAGAATGACTGACGAAAAGTGGCAAGAAGGACCTTCATGGACAGTTGATCGTGTACGGAAGCTAGGACAGAGAATCAAGTCTTTGGCACGAACTAACCGATTCACGTCGATAGTGTCGTCAATATTAATGCTGATCCTAATGATTGAATTTGCCCTATGGATGTACTTGTCATTCCCAGGTATATTTGGAATGGGTTCTTACATCATACTCCCTGATTGGTTTTTTGGCGTGTTCTTCATCACGATAATGCTAGCCATGACGGTTTATATTGTCGCAGGCAGTATAAGAGGTCGTCTAGGTCACCTCCTTACTGTTTT
>JABXGV010000331.1 GCA_016550485.1 archaeon | reverse complement strand
TGGGCGATGAAAAAGGCAACCTCCTCAGCTAAAGCCTTTGCCTCTTCTTTTTCTTGGCCAAGCCTCTCGACATCTTGCTCCTCCAGTACTTTATAGGCCCCTGCTTGTCGCGCATTATACGCCAAGGTTGCTGATCCGATGACGCAAACTCGAGTACTGGACTCCAGGGCGTGAGGAAGAGCGGCGTCAATGTTGAGTTGCCTTCCTCTCTTCAAATCGATGCCTTTGAGATTAACAATAACTTCTATTGACTCCTCAAACTTGCGTTTTTTAGCCTTAGCTTTAGCCTCTGTTACTGCTTCAATAATCTTTTCAAGCTCCACCAAATCAGACGACCCCTTTAATCATTGGACTGCAGCTGACTGGCGTATGTACCTTCGTCAATCTCCTGCTGAACGATTCGAGGCTCCTTTCCCTCAACTGTGATACCCATTGAAACACACGTTCCAAGCACTGACTTCACCTTTTCCACCAAAGAAGTGCCTAGCAAGTCCTTCTCCTTCGCCTTTACAACAGTAATTGCTTGTTCCAATGTTATGTTACCCATGACCTCGTTTCCTGCACTAGCTGTTCCTTTTTCTACACCCGCCTCCTTAAGAATCAGAGCGGAAGTAGGTGGCAAGCCAATCTCTATCTCGAACTCTTTCGTGTCCGTGTCAACAGTAATTTTCACAGGGACCTTGAGGCCTTTCAGGTCAGCAGTCAGACGATTTATCTCTTGCACGATTTGGTACAGATTCGCTCCAGTAGGACCTAGCACTGGAGCAATTGGCGGTCCCGCGGATGCTTTTCCACCTTCTATGAGGGCTTCACAAACAGTTTTAGCCATTTTAGGTCCCCCTGAGCGGAGTTCAGCTTCTCAAGTTTGAGGCAATTTAAAAATCTTCTGCAAAGAATGGGGCGTGAGATCATTGACGTATGATGGAGCCTCAGTGTTGTGATTATAGCTCAAGAGCCTCCTTCTCTTCTAATACATCACGTTCACTCCGTTCTACTAAGCGAAGGAAATCCGCGTGAACTTTCACTGGAATTCCAGCCCCCTCAAAGAGTTCCAGAGTCACTTCATCCTTAGATGCGTCAATTCGCATAACACGAGCCCTTTCACCCTTGAAAGGACCACCTGTTATTTCCACGATATCACCAATTTCTAAATCTTCTGTGGGTGGCCGAGGTAAGAGAATGTGCTCAATCTCTTTGAGCAAAAGCTTTCCCTTGATAATTCCTTTGATATGAGGAATTCCAGCAATAGCTAGTTCTACATCTCTGGAGCTAGGTGCTTCAATGAATATGTAACCTTTCAGCGGTTCAGGGACAAGAATTGCCTTCAAATCGACTTGACGTTTTGTCACACGACCCGCAATTACGTGTGCTATTCCTTTCTCTTGACCAATCGTAGTCCGCACGATGTATATGTTTGTCTCTTCTGCTGCCATGAAAGGTCACCCCATTACTAGAATAGCATATACTCAAAATCGTAACTAGGTAGTAGGTCCGAAAGCTTCCAAACCTGTTACCATGAGGAATAACATTTTGATAACATAGCCAACAAACCCAACGGCGAAGAGTCCAAGTAGACTGATTCGAAGTTGTAACCAAATCTCACTCCGAGTGGGCCTTTTGGCAAGTCGAACGATGCGTTTGGTATTTTCCCAAAACGTAGAAACATCTGGCATATCATTCACCTATATCTGACTAGGGCTTTGGGATTTGTCACTACACGTGTTCTTAATAAGTCTTTTCGGCGGAGCGAAGTTGACGGGGGAATTATCCTTTGGAATCTTCAATAGGAGCGCGGAGTAGATCACGTACTCGTTGGGCTTCGATGTCCAGTCCATCTAGAATTTTCAGTAACCGCCCTCGTTGTGACCCTCGAATCCCTTTCCAATCAATTGCCGCTACAGAAACGTGACCAAATGTTCTCTCAATTGCTTGGCTGATAAGAGATTCAGAGACTTGATCCAAATGGTATTTGGGCATTAAATGAGAGGGAGCAAAATTGGTTTCAATGCTTAGACGGGTGAAAGCAGGGCAGTAATGTGGCCCACCGAATCCAAGAAACGCAGGAGCTGACTCCTGTAAATTCTCTGCCACTGCCATAATAGCACGGGCGACAGCTTTGGCTGCCACTTCATTTCGCCAATCCTGTTCAACACTACCAATTTCTACAAAAAGTGCTGGAGTTTCTTCAATCCAAGGCCCATGATGTGTTGCCTCAAGCCCGCAAGCCCACATATCAAGTTTCAATCGTTTACGTTCAGCGAGTAGAGCTTGGTGAGCTACCTTAACAGCAGAGGGATGGGCTATACATAATTTTGAAGGCTTGCCACCAAGCTCGGCTGCTGCCCAATTGCCAGGAGTATGGACTAGCAAAGCTGGTTTGAATGAAGCGGATTTATGACGCGACGCGAAAATGAAGATGTCAGCTGATAGCTGTTGGTCAAGTCGGTCGGCATAGATACTATCGGACTTGATAGTTACTATGGACAGATTATTCAGTTGATATATTGGTACGCCATCGAAAGTTTCCTCTTTCTCAGTGAAAGGATAGAGCGCGAGCAACTGTTGTTTGATATTCTGGGCTGCGATATCCTGAACAGAACAAAGACAGATGGCGGACAAAGCAATCGCCCTCACCTTACATTGTTACAGTAGTAGGGCCAAGACCGCCTTCTCGGTGTGGAGACGGTTCTCCGCTTGATCCCAAACCACACTGTGGGGTCCTTCAATGACCTCGTCAGTTATCTCCTCATCCCGGTGTGCGGGAAGGCAATGCATAACAATTGCATGGGGTGATGCCTGTTTAAGCAAATCCGCATTAATCTGGTACTCGGGGAGAAAGGCTTCGAGCCTTTGAGCCTTTTCATCTTCTTGTCCCATCGACGTGAAAACATCAGTATAGAGGACATCCGCGTCTTTTGACGCTTCTTTGACATCCTGAGTAACTTCGACCTTAGCTAAAGCTTCTTTTGCTCGTTCTTGTGCAACCCTCGTAATCCCTGGGTCAGGCTGATAGCTTTCAGGACAGGCGACAACAACCTCCAAGCCCATTGTTGCAGCACCAACCATCAGAGAGTGGCAAACATTGTTTCCATCTCCAATATACGCAAGCTTCAGCCCCTCAAGCTCGTTTAACTTCTCCCGAATTGTTAGCAAATCGGCTAGGATCTGGCATGGGTGGAACTTGGGTGTGAGAGCATTTATCACAGGAATTGTGCTATTGTTCGCGAGTTCCACAACATCACCATGACTCCTTGCCCGTATTACAATTCCGTGAAGATAACGGCTTAACACTCGAGCGGTATCTTTGATAGGTTCGCCCCTGCTTAGTTGAAGTTCCTGAGAGCTAAGGAAGAGCGGATAACCTTCGAGTTCATGAATTGCAACCTCGAAACTGACCCGGGTACGCGTGGATGGCTTCTCAAAAATCATCCCAATAGATTTCCCCGAAAGGCTGGTACCATGTACACTTCGATACCGCTGACGCTTCAAATCAGCAGCAGTGTCTAACATTAACATTATTTGTTCACGTGAGAAATCAGCAAGACTTAGAAGATGGTTTCCCTTCAAGTTCATCATCCCAGCATTTGAATTATTGTGAATCCTGCAATCACTGGATATATTTAGCCTTTCGCTATTATGACTCAAAATACGATTTAACTGAAAGGCACTATCTTGTCAGCAAACCATTCGGGTCTAAACTCCTCAAGGTCAGAATATTCCTGACCCACACCCACAAAGATTATTGGTTTTCCTGTTGCTAGTGCAATGGAAAGCGCCGCGCCACCCTTCGTGTCAGCATCAACCTTTGTAAGAATCGCGGCATCGATGCCAATAATCTCGTTGAATGTCTTGGCTTGCTGTATGACATCATTACCAGCAAGGGCGTCTCCTACAAATACAACCAAATCTGGATTCGCAATGCGATGAATCTTTGCTAGTTCCGCCATGAGGTTTTTGTCAGTTTGCATACGGCCAGCAGTATCGATGAGAACCACATTAACCCCACGAGCTCTTGCATGGTTTATTGCATCAAACGCAACTGACGCCGGGTCGGAACCATAGGGGCGACTTAACACACGTACTTTCAAGCGTTCACCATGAGTGTGCAATTGCTCAGAACTCCCTGCTCGGAAAGTGTCCGCACAAGCAAGGACAACCGAGTAGCCTTTCTTAAGAAGCATATGAGTCAATTTCGCAATAGTGGTGGTTTTTCCTGTACCATTTACACCCAAAAACATTAGAACGGCAGGGTTTCCCTCCTTTTTTCGCTTTTCGACAAGTTGAACGAGATCAATTGATACTTTGGGTCTTAATGCCTCAAGGACCGCCTTGTGGAGTGTTTCAATAATGAATTTTCTCTTGCTTTGGAGCAGCCCAATCTTTTCCCCAGTAAGCTCATCCCTTATTCTGTCACAAATAAGATCTGCAGCTTCTAATGCAACGTCATTAGATATTAATGCAATTTGTAAATCTGAAAAGGCATCGTCGAGATTTCTCTCGGTAACTGATTTATGAGTGACTCGCTGGACAAAGCCATCTACGGCTTTTCGAAGCTTCTCAAACAAAATTCTTCCCTCGAGGAAAATCTATTGTTGAACAAGCTGTGATACTTGTTTCCGCATAACTTCAAGTCGTGCATGTGCCTCGCGTAAACGTTCCTGCTGATGTCGAGATAGCTCTAATAGTTGTTCTTGTTGTTTTTCGAAACTTGCAAGGGCATCCTCAAGGGACTTCTCAGCGGCGAAACCTGCCCCCAGAGCGACAATCACATGAGAAGTATTGACTAGATTGACAAGGAGATGTACACCAGAACCAATGCTAATCATTACTTCATCGCCAGACTTGTGGCGTTTTAGCTCAGATACAGCGCTTGCAGTTTCAGCAAGGCGTGTTGCTTGAGCCTGAAACATTTGGAGGTTAGATTGACCACGGGCTATCTCCTCCTCCATTAACTGAATACTTTGGATAAGTTGACGTGCATACTGCTCTCTCTGCTGCTGTTCATCAGCCATTGGTAAATATCCCCTAATCTCTTTTTTAGCTGCTTTCTCAATAAAGGCTATTCAATTCCTGCAAGTCGCCGGATAATCAGTGTTTTCGCTTCTTCGGGAGGAATTTCTGTCACTTGATCGATTGTAATTTTCTGTCGCTTCACCCTATGAAAACTCCCAATCTGAGTATAAAGCTGTTCACAAGCCTGTTCCTTTGTTATGGCTCGGATTTCTCGACTGAACTTCAGCCGTCGATTAAGACGTATGTATGTGCCCTGGATGCGGAAAACTTTCGCTGACATAATACCGGCCTCATCTACTAACTGCAGCAACTACACCGAAAGAGAGACCCTATTTTAAAGATTACTCAAGAACTCGTACCTTTTGAGGAATATCTTGACCAGCAGAGAACTAGGTGAATAAGGTTTCGCTGATTCTCATTAGTTCTGGTCCCGTTGTTTCGAAACCAGCTGCGGCAGCATGGCTGGTAGCTAGAAGACCAATGGAAACATAGGGAACTCCACAATTGATTGTACTCACATCCACTGAAACACCAAAGAGATTCGCAAGGTGTTCCAACTCGGAATCAGAGACACCAGTATGAGCTAGAAGCCCGCGATTAGTGACAGTACAAAATGAGCCTACGAGCTTGGAACCGGCGACTGTCCCCACTTCAATCTCAACACCTAGGACATCTTGCATGATTTGAACCTCTTCCTTGGTGAACTCGCTACTAACGAGCGCGGCCTTATCATTGGTAAGAACTAAGTTACCTAGTGCAGTGAGACGTGATTCCAAAGAAACTATGGTACAATTCAGCGCTGAGCGCAGAGCTTCGATTTCTTCGTCAAATGTAAAATGGGGCACAAGAAGACCATTAACATTCCCTGCAGATAGGATACCGATCAGAGTGCTACCACCAAGAGTGGTAATGTTTGGCTGCATTTCGAAAAGAGTTTCGATTGCTCGTTGTGTTGATTCACTGCTCGCTGCTTGTAGTAACCAGTGATCAGTAACACGACAGAACGCGCCAATATTTGAGCTGCCACTGAAATTAAGACGTTGAACCTTCCCTTGCATTGAAACAATCCACGCATTAAAAGTAGACGCAAAAGGTGCCTGCTTCTGCTATTGCCCTTCTACTAAATAGACTCGTACAATACCTTCCTTATCCTTCGTTGTTCTAACCCGAACACGCCGTGGAGGTTTCTCAATTCCCCGTGCCCATAAATATTCGTTAAGCGTAGGGTCGATTATTAGATCCTCTTCTTCTTCAGGCTTCATATGCCGGGCTATGAATGCGCGAACCATCTTGACAGCCCGTTTTGCGCGTCTCCCACGTACTGTTTCGTACACCTTTCCGAGGGGGATTGTATAAAGCCGCTCAACAACTACATCCTCTACTTCAGCCGGAGTTGTCTCAGTAGGACCCGTAATTCTTTCTTCGCGTGACATACTCTAGTGTACTCCTTTATGGTTTAAGCTTTGAACGCCGCCACTGCCGACGTTTCGGGTGAGTGCGCACCTTACCACCAGTCTTCACCATAATCCAGGTAGGCACACTGACATTCGATTTGAGTTCTCGTGCTAATCGAAGTTTCTTGCCGAGAGGCTTGTTTCGTGCCATTACTCTTCACTGCTCCTTTGATATCATACTTTAGTTTACATCTATGTAGAGTGTTTAATGTTTGAATTGAATTTTAGTTTCACGTTGGCGCGCACGTACTTGGGCCAACATTTGTTTTAATTGTCTGTCTGATAAGGGGATAGAGGGCAGCCGTTTCATCTGGGCTAAGCGAATTAGCTCGTTTTCTAATTGCTCGGCAAAGGCGGGTTTTACCATCCTGAGGTTTACTAATCTTGCCCGAGCCTCTGGTGTTAGAATCTGCCGTAGCACTGCTTCTCGCTGCCGCTGAAGTTCTTCTTGGGCTGCAGCGGCTTGCTGTTCTTCTATAGCTGCTCGTTGGAGTTCCGCGAGCTTTCGCCGCCGAATTTCTTCCATTTCCTCGTCACTCATAAAATTACCCTCCTAAACCATTAACTTGCATCCTGAGTTCGAGTCATATGCGCCAATCGATCCAGGAAGGAACGCCCTTTACTGGACAATATTCGTCCTCCACCTTTCTCTAGGGTTACCAATCCAGCTTTTTCTAGCTGTTGAAGAGCCTTCCTAATAATCGAGCCACTACCCTTAGCAAAGTGGTTCGGGCGAACACCACGTCGTTTTCTTCCACCATAAACGGTACGTAGGCGAGAAACACCAGTTCTACCCTTAACGTAAAGGCGACGGAGAATGGATGCACACCGAATATACCACCAATCAGGGTTGGTTGGGGGTCTTTCCTTGTGGGCGCCTGTCTTAACGTAACCCGCCCATTCAGGCGGTTTTATCTCCTTCGACTTTCTGAGCTCCTCAGCGATACGAGGAATTAGTTCATCTGCAGCAATATCATAGACCGTAGACACTGTTAAGACCCCTAGGTGTACGGAATGCTAATTAACCGACAGGTCGACTCACGGTAGTTCTTGAGCCCTATAAAATTGTTTCGCGGTCTCATCACAATCATACAACCTTTCGTGATAAGACGACAACTAGTCCACGCCGTCCACATGCACTACAGGAGGTTCGGGCCACTAATTCGGCTATTAACTCGTTCAACGTAACATCCAGCAGAGCTGAGGGCAGCACACGTATCTTTATCAGCGGCTTACGCTTCAATTGACGCTTAATCTCCTCTACAACCCGTTCGTTCACGCCAGCCTTTCCGATTCGAATAAGTGGTTTCTCTTCAGCCCAAACCCTTGCTAGTTCACGTCTATCCTTTACCATTCTACAATCACTCGTTCTAAGCCTATTCTCTTCGCATCCTGCGTTTCCAAACAAGTTTACTCCTATGCCCACAGGAACAAGTCACTATAAGTGAGCTGTACCTACCTACTCGGCGTAAACGAACCCGGCTGTTCACGCCGAAGTGGAATGGCGTTGCACACCGACGGCAGAATCTGTAACGAAACCCATCTGGTAAACGAACGCGAGTCCGCTTTACAATACGCTGTACCAATCGCACATAATGCTTCGCCAGTTCTGGATTTGTTTCTTTTACATCCTCGGCAAGCTCGATTAACAACTTGAGTCGCCGCTGAACTAGCCTGCGCCACCTCTTTGCTCCGTGGAACCGTCCCACTTCACTCAGCCAGACCATTAGAAACCATTAGAAGGGGAGTGGTGCGCTGACCGGGATTCGAACCCGGGCGCCCAGCGTTCTACCGATGACTCGCACCGATGGCAGGCTGGAATCATACCACTAGATTATCAGCGCACAGAGAAGGGTTACAAGCAATGTCCATTTAAATAATTTCCCGATTACGAAATTATGGCTATCACCTAGGCGTCCTTAGCGGAAAGGTTTAAGGTGTAGTAGGATAAGTTGCGTTTTAAGCGGCCGTGGTCTAGCGGTTATGATTTTGGCCTTCCACGCCGACGTCCCGGGTTCGAATGCTGGACAAAGCATGTGTCACGCCGAAGATCCCGGCGGCCGCACCATATTTCTATCAAGTAGAGCGGCTGGGAAGCTAGATTCTTCTCTTCGGAGTTCAGCTTCTGTTCGTGTTTTTAGTGAAATCAACAGCATGCATACGAATTTCATCAGCGATTGTCGAATCCATATTATTAGCTCAATAGTAAAATATTTATATTACTATCTATACATATAGATTTGTAATGAAGATTACGCTCCTGCATCCGAAAAAGCACGTGGAGCCTCCAGTGGAAACAAGGGGGTTGGAGGGTCCGCGTGGCTAGAGGAACGATAGCATGAAAACAAACGAGCCAGGCCAACTCCAACCCATAGCTATCCACGACTACCAACTGTTTCGTCTTTACGCGAAACGAGCCCAACTAGTCACCTTCGAAACACAATACTATGATACACCATTAGCAGAGAACTTCATGGAACCAGTCCAGCACCTCAAAGCACTCAGAATATTGGCATTCGGTGTTAGCATAGATCAGCTTCCCTTCATCCTCACCCATACAATTCAATTCCCTTGGACCCCTTATGACGCCAAGGATTGGGAGACACGTGTTAGGAAAACAGGTCAACAGTTAGCTGCCCTAATTGAAAATCTGGAAACCGACCTCCAAGCTATCCAAGGCAATCCATCTCCCCCCTCAATCCGAGAATTATGGGTTAAAACACTACGTTGAACAACATCTTACAACAATAGGAAAAACTTAAGACACCAGCTTGGCAACAGCCACAACCTAGGGCCGGTAGTCTAGTTATCAGAGAAGAACACTTCTCTGACTAGAGGGCTATGACGTCGCCCTGACACGGCGGAGGTCGAGCGTTCAAATCGCTCCCGGCCCACCACCTCTTCTGTTTTTCTTCACTACTTGGCTGAGAAATATCATCAACCCATTTAATCAGGTTTAGATTAAGAACTGTGAAAGGGAAAACTCTTAAATCAATGCGGGACTGAATCATGCCGAGTGCCGACGTAGCTTAGCCCGGGAGTAGCTTTGATATTAATCAACGCTTAAACCCGAGAGCGCGGGACTGAAGATCCCGTTGTCGCTGGTTCAAGTCCGGCCGTCGGCACCACTCTTTCTACTACTATTGTTGAATACTCAGTTTCGTTTGAATAGCCACTCAACGACGATAACCAAAGTGAGGGCGATAATCGCGCCACTGGTGTTTCCGAGTATGTACTTTATCAGATAGGGGGGTTGAGTGATTGGAGTAGCGAAGAACCATAATGTGTATACAAGACCCCAGATGCCGAGGACGAGGGCGGCGGCTACAAAGATGGTTGCGAAACCTCTGAGAAACTGAAGCCCGGGACCTGGAGTGGAAGCTTGTGTTTGCCTGCGTCGAGATGTACGAAAAGAGGAGATGGTTTCAGCGAGAAGGACGGAGGCGCAGACTTGGACTAGGACCACACCTAGTGGCACCAAGGTTAGCACAATTGGTGAGGCGATGTACAAAATACTCGCAGCCATATACGACAGCACCAACTGAACAAGCCCACACAATCCTAGAATGGTGAAAATGTATGTCAGCCCTTCAGATGTTTTCCAATAATATGTTACTGACATGACGAGCCCTCATTGGACGTAATGAGCATCGCATAGTAGGATAGGGTATTAATGTTTTTTCCGTTTCAATTAGGAGAAGAAAGTGGTGGACCGGCCGGGATTTGAACCCGGGACCTCCGCCATTATGGACCACCCATTATTCGAATGAATGGTTTGCCAAGACGGCGATCTACCGCTGATCTACCGGCCCAGTAGAAGTATTTGGAGATTTTAAACGAGGCGGGTGCGGGTAACGGTTTTTGTTTGCCAATTGTACCTGGTGATTTTTGCAGATTTCCCGAAGCCGCAGGCAGCGCACCTCTTCTTGCGGACATGATATGAACGGCGTCCGCAGCGTCGGCAGCGGATGTGAGTTTTCTTGTTGTGTTTGCCTTTTGAAGGCGTACCCTTACCCATGTCGATTACTTCCCTTTTGGCTTCCGTGGTGGGGTCTTTGATGAGGGCGAGAGGAGTATGACATTATCGCCGCGGAGTATGACTGTGCCAAGTTGTTGAGGTTCACCGTCGGTGAGGTCTTCTGCTTGCTCAAGTATTAGGTTAAGATGTTGGTCATAACCTCGTAGGCGTCCGCGAAGTTTACGCTCCCCCTTCAGCTTGACTAGAACTTGAGCGTTGAGCGACTTGCTAAGCAAATCCATTGGTCTTTGTCCGGTTTCTGCCAAGTGAAAGGCTCCTATCTGGTAATCGTCAAGGCATCCTTAAGAGACTTTAAAAACGTTGTGTAAAACTCGCAGTTGTAGAATATGTGGGAAACACCAAAAAGCAATCCTACACTGCAGTTGAAGTGCACTAATGGTGTTTCTTGATGCGAGTAAAACATCGATATCAACTACGCACTAAAGAGAAACGGGCATTAGTTCAACAACTCGAAGCTACCCCCACGTTGTTGCACCGTGATTTAACCAGTTCCAGTGTTGGGAAAACACCAGTCGAGCTTGTGGTTCTCGAGAACAGAACGGAATTATACCTAATCGATGAGAGACTTTGGCTCGTACGCACCAAGGAAACTACATACCCCTCACTACATGCACTTCTAGATGGTGTTGTAACCTTACCCAAAATTGTAGTAGATATGGGCGCTGTACCACATATTGCGAACGGTGCTGATGTGATGGGACCAGGCATTGTAGCGGCTGATGACTCGATAACAGAAGGCGATATCGTTGTTGTAGTTGATCAGAAGAGCCAGACACCTCTCGCTGTTGGTCGAGCCATCTTTGGAGCAGATAAGATGAGTACAAAGTCGAAAGGGCGCGCTGTTACTGTAATTATGTATGTTGGGGATTGGCTCTGGGACCTTATGAAAAGCTTGTCTACGTGAAAGGGCGAAGGTTTTTCAGGGAAGGCTTCGTTTGTTGCTTCGTTGATTTGGAGGACCTCGTCATGGGATTTTTCCGTCGGAAAAGAAAGAATGATACTGCATTGCAGGAGGGTGTAACGTCAACAGTTGATGGTAGAGTACAGCCACAGATGTATATAGTATACAAGGAGCTTTCAAGCTTGGCTGATGTTACACCTATTTCTGAGGAGGTTAGGAGAGGAAATGTGGTTATCTTGGATATTGAGCCGTTGGCGAAAGGGGCTTCGGATCTTATGACGCAGCTAAAGCGTGCCGTGGATCAGTTACGTGCTGTGTGTTATCGTGTCGGCGGAGATATCGGGCAACTTGGAAAACGCTACATACTTCTCACACCTACTGCCGTTAGAATCCGAAGAAACTCTCAAGGGGTAGCCACAAGCCATCAGTCACCGGGTGATGGTTGAACGGAACGACCGTAAATGAAGAAGGTTTGCATACAAGTCGAACGTAGTTTTGGTGAGAAGCTACGCTTACTTCTAATAGATTTGGACCTGCTAGATTCTGACTATCCGATTACGAGCGAAGGTCAGAAGCTTTTCTTACCCATACGTTTCACAATAGATGACTCGATGCTTTCTAGGCTTCAACGCCAAACGACATCTTTGACACTTGTTCAGAGGGAATTAACACCTCAGAAACATAGGCCCACAAACCTTACCGAAATCTTACAGGATCACATCCCAGCGCAATTCTTACCAAAGATACCCCACTCCCTTGATGTTATTGGAGACATTGCTATCGTTGAACTAGATGAGGAGCTAACACCGTTTGCACAAGAGATTGGTCAAGCTATTCTGTTATTACATAATAATGTGGTAGCAGTTTACTCAAAAGCTGGAAACATAGCTGGACCCCATCGTCTTCGCGCGCTAAATCACATAGCAGGCGAATTACGCACGCACACTGTGCATGTTGAATACGGAATCCGGATTGCAGTGGATGTCGCCAACACCTACTTCAGCCCCCGGCTATCCACTGAACACAACCGTGTAGTCGAACTCATTCAGCCTGGTGAGATGATTCTCGATATGTTCGCTGGTGTTGGACCCTTCGCCTTGCTGGCAGCCAAACGACAACCAGTAACTGTTTACGCAATCGACATAAACGAGCATGCTATCAAGTGTTTAAAGAAAAGCCTCGAGCTAAACCAACTAGCTGGTGAAGTCATACCGATACTGGGTGACTGTCGACAGGTTGTAGAAGAGCAGCTCAGCGGGCAATTTGACCGCGTTATCATGAACCTTCCCCATGAATCAATTCAGTTTTTAGATACAGCAAATGCAGCAGCAAACCCTGCTGGAGCAATAATTCATCTCTACACAATTACCTCAGAAGACAATCCCTTGGAGAAGCAAAAAAACCAAATTATAACGGTGCTATCTAGGTTTAGAAAAGCCATCAGCATCGTTAACATACGTCAAGTTAAGCAAACAGCCCCTTATGAGGCGCAGGTTGTTCTTGACGTTCAGATAGAGGGAACGAAAACGACTATGACTACTTGAAGTAAAGCAGATGGACTCTTGAGTTTTTGTACTAACGTTCTGTTAATAGTTGCAGCTGCTTTATCACATTGAATGGCAACTGTCCTGTCGTCTTTGTATGTGCTTGTTCGCCAAACTAGAGAACTTGATGCTTGGAGTGTTAAATCTGGTGACCCAAACCCCTGAACTACATCCGTTACATCGCCTACTGAGAACCGGGTCACTACCCTACTTCCTGGCTGGCGTAATGCGAATCCTATTGCTGCACCGACGCACTGTGACGAGTGAGAGGCGCTGACACCTAATATACAATCACCACGTAGTGACAAATGCGAATCGCTTGTAACCTCCAAAGTAGATTGATGAGTTGAACGCACATTAGGATGACCACGGGCAGTCAAAGTGAATGTATAATTGCCAAGAGAACACACAGACAAATAATATACGAGACAGCTATTATATCTTGACAAATCCTATTATCAACGTGGTTACCAGAAATTAAAAGGTGTTACCTTGTCAGAGCAACCTAGTGACCTGACACTGCAGAAGGAAGCTACTCTGAAGAGACTCATTGCAAGCAATTATGTGTCAAGCCCAGAGGTGATACGTGCCTACCGTGCAGTACCCCGAGAACTCTTCATTCCAATGCATCTCCGAAACAAGGCATATGTTGACCACCCCCTACCCATCGGCGAGAAACAGACAATATCAGCCATTCATATGTGTTTAATTTATCTTGAGTATCTTCAGCTAGAGAAAGGGTTGAAAGTACTGGAGGTAGGTGCTGGCTCAGGTTACCACGCAGCCCTTTGCGCGGAGATAGTATCACCCACCGAAGAACCCCCTTCGGGCCATGTATACACAATAGAGCGAAAAGCCAAACTAGTCGAATTCGCAAAAGAGAACTTAGAAGCCGCGGGTTATAGTGATAGGGTGACGGTTATTCTTGCAGACGGGACTCTAGGTTACGCACCTGGAGCACCTTATGATCGGGTCATGGTTGCCGCTGCAGGGCCCAAGATTCCCCCCGCTCTTATCGAGCAGCTAGCAGAAGGTGTGCGCCTACTTATTCCTGTAGGCAGAAGAACCTATTACCAGCAGCTAAAACTTCTTGAAAAAGATTATGAAGGAAAAACCCATAGCAAGGGGTTGATGGGGGTTGCGTTTGTACCACTAATCGGAGAAGAGGGATGGTCCTCATAAAGAACTATTTTTTCTGAAGCTTGGCAATGAAGTAGCCAGGGAGATTGTGCATATCAGGGTAAAATCGCTGCACTAGCTGCCGAACATGTGAGTCTTCACCAATTCCTTTCTCGCCAAGATTAAAACGCTGTGGCACTAGTGTGAAACCTTTCGCATTTAGAAGATAACTGATGTTCCGTTCGTTTTCCTCCCAAGATAGCGTACATGTTGAGTAAACTAAGACTCCCCCGGGACGAAGTGCTTCAGAGGCTGAATCAAGGATCATTTGTTGGTAGTTAGCGGTACTACGAATACGAGCTAGCGTCGTAGTGTCGAAGAGTTTTGGACGAACTCCAAGAGCCGTGCAAGGGGGATCCACAAGAACCCTATCTGCCTTGATGTCTTGGTGTTCTGCAAGAAACTGCTGCGCACGCCCAGCAAAGGGCTTTACACACTTGACTCCAAGTCGTTTCGCTTCTTCTTCAAGGCGTTCAAGACGTCGAGTTGACCGGTCCACCGCAACGAGATTACATTGGTTTTCTGTGAGCTGAGCGATGTGAGTGGTCTTACCACCAGGGGCAGCGCAGAAATCAATAATAACCTCGTTTGGCTGAGGATTGAGAATTGGCGCCACAAGAATAGCGGGGAAAGACTGTGAGTAAAAGAAGCCAGCTTTGTACGCCTCTAAATCAACGAGGCTTGGTAGGTTGTAGAAAGATTCAGTGATTTGGACTACGAGACCCCGTTTTAATTCAGATAACTCTGAGCTGTCAACAGAGGCAACACCACTGCCTACAATGTGTCCACGAGGATTAACTACAGTAATCGCATCACCAGCACGAAACCGGGTGAATCGTCTAACTCCTGGCCTAAACAAATGGCTACCCAGTAGAACGTTCTCAGAACTCGGTTTATCTGCGACAACCACTTTATCGTGGAGTGGTACAGAACCCCTCTTTTGAATGGGTATGGCGACCACATCTAGGGAAGAATCATAAATTTTGCTTTCAACTCCCTCCTCATCAAGCAACGCGACAAGGTCCTTGCTATTTGTACGCAGGGTGTTTGTCCTAAGAAAGAAAAATTCACCGGGACCACAAAGAGCAGCACCGAGTGCTGAAGTACGTGCCTCCCCGAACAGACCTGTGAAATACTGTTGTAACTCTGTGCTAAACTGCGTTGAAGTCGGTGGATATCTTATGCTTTCATTCAAAGTTGGCCATACTCCAGTAAGGAATTTTCCGCTTGACTCCCATTATCACTTCTCTTTACAGATAGAATCTGCCTTCTGCAGTGAGCTTCACTTTCCCAGAAACCAGAACTCCTTTAATTTCATTGTCCCCGATAACCTCGGACACCAACTGACTGGGTCTTCGTATTTCATAGCCTTGCTCAATGACGATTGGTTTGCCTCTTTCCCTCCTTGATAGGACTTGATGCTGTTCTAGATACGCCGCAAGAGGACCTGCCGCACTTCCCGTAGCAGGATCTTCGACAACCCCCACCTCTGGAGCGAAAAACCTTGCGTGTACATCTGAATCTTCGTTCACGGTTTCAGTGCAGAAGATGAGTATATTACGCGATGGAAGCCCCTCTAATCCCTGTAAAATTCCTTGAGAATCTGGTTGCGCGCGTTGAACTGCCGCCAGAGATACGAGTGGTACAATGAGCTTGTTCGATCCTGTTGATACGTACTGTATGGGATAATCAGTTGTGATGTCTGATTTTGACAGCCCTAGGAGCTCGGCAACCATCTTTCTGTCACCAATCTTTTGCAGAAATTCTGGGCGCGGTTGTAACATGCGAACTACATCACCAGACAAGAACTCAATTGAAATTTCGCCTATACCTAATTCTAGTGCAGCCCGTCTCTTGTTCGATTCTATCAGCTGTTTGTACCTGAGGACATAGGCAGTGCCCAAAGTTGGATGACCAGCGAAAGGCAGTTCTCTAGCAGGTGTAAAAATACGAGCCTTCACTGTACACCCCGGTAGTTCAGAGGGAGAGATGAAGGTTGTTTCCGAGAAATTCATTTCCAATGCAATACCCTGCATATCCTCTGAGTCAAGGCTGTCGTTGGCGGCAGCATCCCAGAATGTTGCAAGCTGGTTTCCTCCAAAAGCATATCTAGAATCTACGAAGACGCTTGTTTGAATAAACGGAAGCACTACCATGATGGTAGGAGCAGCAGAAGAAATATTTCAAACTACTCATTCAAGCTTCTTGTCTACCTTCAGGACTATCAGTACTACTTACTAGATGTAGCGTTCCACATTTTGGTCAGAAGAATTCTGAGAGCGATTGTTGCCCTTGCCTTGGAAGCAGATTGGACACTTTAACTCCGATAAGCCGCAGACGCTGCTCAGGAAGCAGGTTCTCCTTATAGAGCGCCAAGGCGGTTCTACACAATACTAGCTGTTCATCTGTACCTACTTTCAAGGTTTTACTTCGTTGAACTGTTGTATAATCTGAATAACGGATTTTCACTGTGACTGTCCTAAAACGTAGGGATTTTGTCTGGAGTTTTGTCCATATCCGTTTACAGATATCGTCAAAAGTGCCATAGAGGACCCCTGTTGAAGATGAATCAATATCCTCCATGAATGTACGGTCCTTGCTGATGGATTTACGCCTTCGTGGACCGCTTCGTTTCAAAGGGCGTGTGTCAACACCATATGCCCGATTGCTTAGCCATTTGGCGCCTTTAACACCCATGATAGGGTACAAATCTGTAAGAGGCATGCGCTGAACCTGCCCCAGTGTTGTTATACCATACTTACTAAGTCGACGAGCGGTAACATGTCCTATGCCATTTACAACTCTTACATCTAAAGGTGCTAGAAACGCCGCTATCGCGCTGGGGTCTTGGGGAACTAGCGTAATACCCATAGGCTTATTGATCCCTGTTGCAATCTTGGCCACTGCCATATTTGGCGCAACGCCAATTGAACACGGCAGCTTGGTCTGTTCTTTGATTGTTCGCTGAATCTCTTTTGCTAAAGGCTCCGGACCGCCACTCTCGGCTACTCTCCGAGTGACGTCAATGTAGGCTTCGTCAATGCTTGACCGCCGCACTCTTTCATCATCGGCAAACTCCTCAAGAATACTCATAATCTCGTCTGATGCTTCGATATAATTCGAGAAATCCCCGCGCACAAAGACCGCATCAGGGCACAAGCGATACGCCTCAGTAACAGGCATTCCTGACCGAATGCCATAATCGCGCGCTTCATACGAGGCAGCCCGTACAACTCCTCGCCCCCGCCCCTCCTTGGGATCATGCCCCACACACACCGGTAATCCACACAGCTCTGGATTCACACGGTACTGCTCAACCGATGCATAGAACGCATCCATATCGACATGCATAACCCATCTAGACATAGAAACGACCCGCACATCGTTCCTGTTCTAGCGTGTGCTATCTCAAAACGTTGGATAAATAGGGACAGAGACTGACAGCGAAGTGAGATTAGGCTAAACTGCACAGTCCGTTGCCTACATTGAATAGATAGGAGTTGACACTTCAACTGGTACTAAGAATGTCTAAGAGAGTGACAATATGAAGGAGTTAATCCTAGTTCGCCATGGACAATCAGAACACCACATCAAAGGCTTAACCGGGGGCTGGACTGACACGCCCCTCACACCACTAGGCTGCCAACAAGCTGCTGCTACCGCTCAGAGGCTAGTGTCACTGATTCAGAGTAAGCCGCTGCGCTTCTATTGCAGCGACCTAATTCGCGCAAAGAAAACTGCGGAAATTATAGGTGACACGCTTGGCGTTACCCCAGTGGCTACCGAGGCGTTACGAGAACTGAATTGGGGCATTGTCAAAGATATGACCCTCGAAGAAGCGCGCAGCCTTGAGTTACCGAGGACAACCCCACTCATCGACTGGGTCACCTTTCCGGGAGCTGAGACTAGGCGTCAACTTTACCATCGCACCACCCAGTTCCTAGTGCAACTCAATCCCAATTTCCATGGCTGCACCCTCATCGTTAGCCATGGCAACGCTATTACAAGTATCATCCAATGGTGGCTCGAACTCGCCGAACACCAACAATCCCGTATTGCCTTTGACAAAGCACCCTGCAGCATCACCCACCTCCACCTCAACGAATGGGACCAAAAAACCATCGCCAAACTCAATGACACTGGACATCTCGATGCAATATCCGACGAGGCGTAACCACCTGTGGTAAATAAATGAAAGTGCTTGATAATCAGGCTTATCTAGTTACTTTTTCTACACGAACCCTGATGTACACTAGCCTGTTAAAGGGTGACTACCATATTATATGATGTAATCAGAGAAGGATGCGGATGTGGAGAATTGTATGATTCATGGCCGGAGTGCAGCAATCTTTGACGACAGGCTGCTTGAGAGCCTCCCTGTTGGAAAAACACTTCTACGAAGATGGATTCGGGAAACTAACCCAGCAACACAGATACAGATTGCTAGCAGGAAGCTTCCAGAAATAATATCTCGTCTATCACTCTCTCGTATTCGAATAGAGGGGAAAACAAGGCGAAAGAGATTTCTCACAAAAACCGGCTTAGCTAACATCAAAAAAATGGCTGAAAATATTCATCGCTTCGAGGGGCTTATTGAGCAAGTTCGTACAAAATTCAGAGGGAAAATATATCGCGATCACCTTAATCACATGATACGAACAGCATTACTCGCAGCATACCTCGCCGACCAGATTAGACTTTCTAAAAGAATGAAGAACGACTTGGTTATTGCAGCACTTCTTCATGATATCGCCTACCCTGTTCAAGAATCTAGACAAATTCTTCGGAGTGTCGTAGGATCCCTTGGAAAAGGCTATTCGATACTTAGCTTTGGTGAAATTTCAGAGGCTTCATCTCGAACGCCCCCAGAGTGTCTACCCGAGTTAGCCGAAAAAACTGGAATGCCTTACCAAGAATTACACAGATATATTTTCAATGAACACAATCATGGGGCTGTTGCTGCAGCGGAATTCCTACTATGTTGTCGACGTTGTTCTCAGCGGGTTCTTGGAATCGCTGCTGCAATCTGCATGCATGATTCAAGTGTTGATGTGGAGATAAAATACAGCGATAACCGTCTTGGTGTTCTCCTGATTATTGCCGACGAGCTACAGGATTGGGGGCGCCCAGTTACCAAGCCTGATGGTTCACAATCAGTGTCTTTGGAAGAGATACACCCTTTCAAGATAAGCAGTTACCCAATTAATGGAAGCTATGATGAAGGCTCAGATCAACCAGTTCAGAAAAAACTCATATGTGGATTGAAATATCAAGAAACAACATTTCCAGGGCTTGATGTGATTTACTCAAAATATCAAAACCTACGAAGACTTGCGCTTGAAGAAATACCCTTGGCTTTTCAGATAAAAATACCAATTTCAGAATATTCACACAGCCTAGAAGAACTACACCCATATTATCGTTCAATACAAGTTTTACCCAAAGTGAGAAGCCCTTGGAGAATAAACGGCCTAGAGCTTTCAGATTCAGAGTTGGCTGAAAGGATCGGCTTAGAAATGGAAGAGGTTACCAAAGCGAGAAAAGTCCTTTTAGCCCTTCAGAAAGAGCCCGACCGCTTCATCGAATCGCCTTGGCGTCTTTGGCGTTTTGGTGAATCATACAACTACCTGATTGTAAAAGACTGGCCACACCTATTCGAAATGGTGACCGAGCGCGAGCATTTTCAATTAAAATTATCCTACAAATCCTCAAAACAGACTAAAGTGAATGGGGAACTCATCCGAGTTAATAACACCTCTCTGCCGCGTCAACAACCACGCACAATAACACCGATTCAAACCGTACTACGCCTCCGCCAAATCGAACGCAGCTATTGGAAGCCCCTACCACCAGCCAATGTCTACTGGTTCATTCCCCACAATTAGACGACAACAACATGTCATTCTGAATCACTGCCGAGACAGTAGTAATAGCTAGAGCCGAACCGCTCAAACGCCAAGTTGAAACTAACCTATCAATCTGAGATTTGGTGGATACAACGGTTCATTGGTCGAAATTCTGAACAACCCGAACCGTTTCACCAAGATGATCCAGGACCTCAATCCGCATCGCCATCTGCCCATTAATCGAATGCACAGCACAACTGAGGCACGGGTCGTAGGCTCTGACCACCATTTCGATGTTGGAGTAGATGATGGGGTTGACGTGACCGCCTTTGATGAGGCGGCGGGCCATGTTGAGGACGCCCTGGTCCATGCCGGCGTTGTTGCCGACGGTGGAGACGATGAGGTTGACGTCGGTGAGGATGCCGTCGTCGTTAGCAGTATAGTGGTGGATGAGGGTGCCGCGTGGGGCTTCGATGACGCCGTAGCCTTGGCCGCCGCGGATTTCGAAGTGCTGCATGATGTCGGTGGAGGTGATGTCGCTGTCGTTGAGGAGCAGGTCGGCGCGTTCGAGGGCGAACAGGCATTCCACCAGGCGGGCCCAGTGGTAGAGGAAGGTGTGATTCATGGTTTTCCCGAATTGGGCGCGCATGGTCTCGAGCTGCTCACGGGCGAGGGGCGTCGTGATCGAGTCGGCGACGTTAAGGCGGGCGAGGGGGCCGACCCGGTACATGCCCTTTGGCCAGCCGCGCGGACGGAAGAACGGAAACTTGAGATACGAGTAATCTTCAACGTGCTCGCCGATGTGCTTCAAGTAGTCCTTCACCGGGAACTCGACGAGGCGCTTGCCATCATGGTCCACCAACCGCAGCGGACCATTGTAGAGCTCCAGGTTGCCCTTGTTCACGAGACCAAGATAGCCAGACTGCAGCTCGTCAAGGAGCTCCACTTTACCGAGAACCGGCTCGACTACCGGCAGCAAATCATCCATGAGAGTGAGGCCTTCAGCCACCTGTTGGAGGAGGTC
>JABXGV010000330.1 GCA_016550485.1 archaeon | reverse complement strand
TCACGAAGACCCGATACCCCCTCGTTTGGAACCCCGCACCCACCGACCAAGTCGTGCCCTACGGTATACCTTTGGCATACGATCTGAACGTGACTAACCATTTCGCCATCGCCAGCTGGACCATTAATAACAGTGCCTTCGCCATCAGCACCACAGGCGTTGTATCCTTTGCGAGTGCAATATCCCCAGGCGTCTATGCACTACGGGTCTCGGTCACCGACGTCATCGGTAGCGAGATCACCGGGGAATTCACCGTCACCGTCGAAGCCACCCTCATCTCCCCGATTCCCCTCGAGTTGATACTCATCGTCGCAGCCATCGTGATCGTCATCATCGTGATACTCCTACTCCTCTACTACTTTGTGCTCCGCAAGAGAAAGTAGCCCCCACAGGGGCAGCTTTCTCCCCCTCCCCTTTTTTCTGGGTATATGTCGTTTTTATTTAGCAAGCTAAAGGCTTAAGGCAAGAGAAGCCAATACTCTTCAAATACATGCTCTTTATCTGAGCTCATGGAAGGAACAACTTTGAGATTTACATCGAAAATAGCACCTTTAGCGTTTCTAACGATTCTTTGCCTGATACCCATTGTTGCTGCAGGAGCCGTAGCCCCGCAGCCCACGAGTCCTAGCTACCGGTTCACAGGTGCAACTCGGACCATTGGTCCTTCACCTAGCTGGAGTAGGCTCTACGGTGGAGCATCTAATGAATACATGTATGACATGATACAGTGCAGCAGCGGCGGCTTCGCCATCGTGGGGTATACCTACTCCTTTGGTGGGAATGCCGAGGTGTACCTCGTCCGCACCGACGCAGACGGCACCATGCTCTGGAACAAGACCTACGGCGGCCCCAACTACGACTACAGCAGGGGCGTTGTGGAGTGTAGCGACGGCGGCTTCGCCATCGCCGCTTACAGCAACAGCTGGACTCCGAGCTATGATTGTTGGCTCATTCGCACGGACGCGAATGGTAATCATCTGTGGAATACCACCTACGGTGGTTCAAGCACCGAATATGCGATGGGGTTAGTAGTCGACGCTGATGACAACATTACCATGGTAGGCTCCACCTACAGTTTTGGCCCTGGCTCCTCCGATTACTGGCTCGTCCACACAAACTCCACTGGTGGTCACCTGTGGAACCAGACCTATGGCGGCGGGGCCTGGGATTACGCCTACGATGTGGTCGCGTGTAGCGATGGTGGCTACGCCATCTGTGGGGAATCTATGAGCTTTGGGGAAGGTACTAGCGCCTGGGTGGTCCGCACCGACGCAGCTGGTAACCATCTATGGAATCAAACCTATGACGGTTCCAGCTTCGAGACCGCATGGTCACTAATCGAGTGTACTAGCGGTGGATTCGCCATCGCGGGACACACTACAAGCTATGGCGCCAGCTTCCAAGCAGCCTGGTTGATTCGTACCGATGCGAGTGGCAACCATCTCTGGAACCAGACCTACGATGAACCATGGGACGACCGAGCTTATGCTGTCATTGAATACAGTGAGGGCGGCTTCATCCTCGCTGGCATGACCGGTTTATATGATGACCGTGGGGGCGGAGACGATAGTGATAGTCTCCTCATCCGAACGGATGCAAGTGGGACCATGCTCTGGAACCGTAGCTACGGCGGGGAGTCTTACGACGACTACTATTATGCCGTTGTGGAAGGCGCCAACGGTGACCTTGTGGCAGCTGGTTACACAAGAAGTTTCGGAGTAGCCAGTTATGAAGGGTGGCTGACCAAGACCGCCTACCCCTTGGCGTTTAGCCCTGCCCTCGCCGACCAGTCTGTACCCTTCAACACGCCCCTCGCCTATAACATCAACGTGAGCACCTGGTTCGGCGAAGACACCTGGACCATCAACGACACCATCCACTTCACCATCAGCAGCGCAGGCATCGTTTCTAATGTCTTGGTGCTCGGAACTGGGGTATACGGTCTACGAGTATCCGTCAACGATACCCTAGCGCACGAGATTAGCGGCGAGTTCTCCGTCGTTATTACGCCTCGTGAATTCTTCCCGATTCCCATAGCTCTCATACTAGGCCTTGCCCTCATCGCCATCATCATTGTGATCCTCGTATACATCTACCTGTCGAGGAAGGACTAGACTCCCTTCCTCCCCCCTACTCTTTTTCTTTCAAGACCATTGATAATGCAACCGTCACCTTACGGAGGTTCAGCAATCGGGGACCTGGGTGCAGCGGACCCATTCTTTGATTCCTGCCCGGAAACAGGAGTTACAGGAGATACACCGGCTGGGTGTCAGTTCGCCCTCTTGTGCCTCTTCAGCCCAGCGGTCCAGCAGCCAAGGCTCAGTGATGAAGGGTCGACCGAGCTGGACGAGGTCAAATTTATCATCTTTGAGGAGTTTGATAATGATTTCGGGTGATCGAATTCCGCCCACTAAGGCAAAGTATAGACTGCTATTCTTTGCGGTTGATCGGATGATTTTAGCAGCCTCAAGGAAATAGGCTTCACCCACCTTCTTGGGGTTCTGGACTGCATTGGGTCCACTAATAATCACACACCAGGCACCCGCTTTGCCCAGCCTTCTAGCCAGTTCACCGACCTCCTCTGGCGTAACCTTCGATGAGCTTGAATCAACTTTCACTTGGATGGGCACATCCACCTCATCCTTCACAGCCCTCACAGCGTCAACCATCGCTTTACAGCGCCCCTCCATGGTGGAGCCCGTGTAAGGATCGCTTGGAGGGCGTTGGTTAAATATGGGATCGAAGAACTGCCAGAGACCATACTGGTGGGCACCATGAAGCTCGATGATGTCAAATCCTGCTGCAAAGGCTCGCTGCGCTGCAGCGGCATATGCTTGAGTAACCTTCTCCACGTGTTCCACCGTCATGCCCTTAGCTTGAGTTATGCCACCTGTCTGCGTGGGTACATCCATCGAACTGGGACCAAATGCACTAAAGCCACCAGTTAGCAAGGGATTACTCATGGCACCGCAATGAACCAGTTGAGCAGCCGCAAGGCTGCCAGATTTATGGATTGCCTTTGCTAGGCGTTTGAGGCCCTTGATATCTTCAAATCGAGCATTGGATATCATTCGGGGTAGTTGTTGTCCCTCGGGCAAGACATACATAAAACCTGAAACTATGATCCCTGCCTTGATTTTCCGGTAAGCGTCTATAAGGCGATCACCACAGCTTCCATCCTCCTCAGCCATCCCCATCCAGGTTGCAGCCCGCATAATTCTGTTTGACACAATTACACCATTAGGTAACTCGATATCACGAAGCGCAATACTCTTCCAGGTACCCAAGTCAGTCACTTATCATCACACCTTTTTTTCCAGATTTTTACATGTATGCACCTTGGCTTCAGTTGTGAAAGATAGCCCCGGTTTTATATACTCCACTATCCAAATATTATAAGGTTAATTATCACTTGAATCACAGTTTTCGTTCCAATCAGACCACTAGTAGGATTGAAAAGTGGGATTGAAAAGAAACTATCGTTAAACTACTCAGAGAGGATGTTTCAATCAGACCACTAGTGGGATTGAGAAGGGATCAAAGAGTTGAAAAATAGGAAGGTATGAGAGAATAATTACTCTCAATACCTTTTATAATGCTAGT
>JABXGV010000329.1 GCA_016550485.1 archaeon | reverse complement strand
TTGAGTGATTCACCGAAGAGAACTTTTGCGATGGCAGTTCGTTGAGTGCGTTCAACCTCGCCTAATAGGGTTTCCAGCCGATAATCAACAATAATGCTGCCTTCTGCGTTTTGAACAACTATTCCACCTGCACATTCAAGGGCTTGTTTTCCGACAGAAACCTTGATCTTTTCTCCAGTCTCTTTACTAATAGCGGATTCTACGCCGGTTAGCCCCGAGAGGGTAGTATGGTCTTCTTTTCGAGCTAGAACAACAAGGTCTCCACCAATCTGAACACCTGCTGAAATGATGAGCTCCTTGAGCAATGTTTTATACTGGGTTTGTCCGCGCTCTTTCTCTATTCGCTGGCGCGCCTTGTCAACAGCGGACGAGATGAGTTTGGATTTTGTGTCTAGAATCTGCATCTGTGCTTGGCGTTGAGCCTGTCCAATTATCTGAGCACCTGCTCGCTGAGCGGCTTCCCGCTGTCTATCCGCCCAGCCAGCTAGTTGTGTTTTAGCACGCTGCTGTGCTTCCTTCTCTAGCACCCGTGCTTCTGCTTCTGCTTCCTTGGTAATTTTGTCAGCCTTGGTCCTTGCGTCCCGTATTATTACTCGGCGAAGAGACGTTGCGGAACCCTCTGCGGACTTGGCTTTTGTCACTTGCCCTTCCCTCCCATCGCATATACAGCCTTTACAATTAGGTCTACCGCTTTAGGCAAATTCTTTGCAGCAAGTACCTCAATTGCAGTAATGCCACTTTCGGTTTTGGATGTAATCCGTTTAGCCTTTAATTTCGCCTTGGCTTCAGCGTCGCTACGGATCTGCTCCACTTCTTTTAGGATTTTACTCCTTACCTTTTGCTCGATCTCTCGCGCTTTTAGTTCAGCGTCACGCCGAGTCTTATCAGCTTCCGCCTCAGCCTTTGCTACAATCTTATCAGCTTCAGCTTCTGCCCTGATGACTTTAGTTAAGACATCACTCAATCTAGCCACCAACATGAAATATTGAAATGAGATAGCGGGGACAAAGACACTCCAACGTAAAAGCCTTATCGTTATTTCTCATTTTCACTCCCTTTGAACCTCCGTTCAACGTGAAAGCTTAAGAGAGAAGTGACATTTACTAACGATTCGGGTATTCAAAAACGAAATCTACAAGGCGAATAGAATGAGCCAATATGGAGCAGATTCAGATACATGTGCTCGCACGTTTCGGTACAGCAGCATCGCTTGCGAAATCTTAATCTTCGGATTGGTGGGCTGGTTTGTAGGTCCATACATCTTCGGACCCGGAGGTGATGTTCTCGGAGCGTTTATCGGTGCAATGATTGGCACGCTCATGATGTTCATCACACTATTCTATATCGCTGGAGTCTTCGGGAAAGGAAAACAGAAACAAGAAAAAACCTGAATAATAGGAGAAAGAAAGGGTGTAGGACAATGTCGGTTGCCAAGTATAGTTATATCAACGCAAAGCTTCGTGCGCTAAAAGCAGATCTCCTTACAAGTGAACAATGGGATGCCCTTCTCGGTGCCCGGGACATGCATGCTGCTCTCCGTATTCTAGAGGGCAGTGGGTATTCTAGCTTAGTCAAGGACTTTGATGTGAGCATTTCATCTAGCACCGTAGAGCGAGTACTCCAAGAAGATTTCACTAGGGTGTTGGTTGAAATTATCAATGAAGCGCCAGAACCAACCCAGGAACTGGTGAAGTGGATTGCACGGAAGTTTCAGAAAGAGATAGTGAAGACGCTCCTACGACTTCAGGCTGCACAAGCTGATCAAGCAACAGCAAATCGCCTGCTTGTACCTATTGCCCCTTTCACAGGAGACAAACTCAGGGAATTAACTGAAGCAGCTGATATACGAGGCCTTACTTCACAGATACCTGACTCCTTCTTTCGGCGCGTTCTAGAGGAAACTCTACCCCGTTATGAAGAAACCGGTGAAGTCCTTATTCTAGAGCAAGCAGTGGATGCAATGGTTCTACGCAGTATCTTCGAGCACACCGAGCGACTTGCAGTACCCGATCGTGAAGCCACACTCCCCCTTGTCGGTTTGGAAATAGACCTCATCAACCTTATGATTACTCTCCGCAGCCATTCTCTGCGAATCCCACCAGAAGAAGCCGAGAAGCTCTTGATAGAGGTGGAACACCGGTTACCCCTCACCCTCTGCAGAAGGGCAATGCAAGCGAAAACCCTGGAAGAAGTTGTACGGGTCCTAAACGAGGGATTATATTCTAAACAGATTACAAAAGGCTGGGAGGCCTATGAGCAGCATGGTAGCCTCCATGCCTTTGAACACGTATTCCACCAGCATCTTCGTCAAGCCAGCATCGATGTAATGCTGGGGTATCCATTCCACTTTGGAATCATACTCGGCTACCTTAACCTGAAGTGGTACGAGACGCTTAACCTCAAGGCGGTTATGCACGGTAAAGCAGAGGATCTCGATCCCCATCTAATACGTCGAACTATCATCTTGTAGCTAAAACACCGCTGTAGGGAAAGTTTAATTGGTGGCACATGCGTCTGACTTCCTTATGGGGCAGAAGCATCTTCTTTTCGATGAGAATCTAGGCACTTCGCCTAAAACACTGAGTGGGCAGCTTTACCAGCTTCTAGAACGGCGTGGCTGGGCTTGTCACTCCGTCCACGACTTTCCTGAACTTCCAGGGCAACCTGACGAAGAAATCATCGCTTTTGCCAAAGAGAATGGCTATGCCCTTTTGACGATGGACAAACGCGCAGCTTATCTAGCTCTTAAGCACAGCGTCGATATCTACCTCATCTTACATGAGAAACATACTGATGAAACGGGTGAGACCGAGGAGTTTACCGTTGTCCACCTCGAACCTTTTGCCAGCGTACAAGCCCAAACCAGCTTCCAGGCCGAGTTATCCACCAAGGATGAACCATAAAAAATGTCCAACTCTTCTTCCGAAACCCACTGCAGCATGTGTAAGCAACCCCCGTTTATCACACGCCCGTATTCGGGAGAAGTGCTCTGCGAGCAATGTTTTCGTGCCTCCATTGAGGCAAAGGTCCGTGAAGCCATCTCAAAGTGGCAAATGCTGCAACGCACAGACCGAATAGCTGTAGCGTTCTCCGGGGGAAAAGACAGCGCAGCACTTCTTTCAATTCTAGTAGAAAACCAGCGGAGATTTCCTGAAAGCGAGATTATCGCCGTCACACTTGATGAGGGTATTTCTGCTGCAAGTGATCGTGAAAAGATTGTGCGAACTGCAGCACAGATGCTTGGCGTCGAGCTAGTAATCTCTTCTTATCAAGAATTATATTCTGTAACCATGGATGACCTAGTCGAGCTAGTTCGCGCTACGGATTATCCGTATTCACCATGTGTGTATTGTGGAGTAATGCGACGACAAGGATTGAACATACTCGCCCGACAACTCGATGCAGATAAACTTGCCTTCGGGCACTGCCTTGATGATGAAGTGCAGTCCATGCTAATGAATTTAATACGAGGA
>JABXGV010000025.1 GCA_016550485.1 archaeon | reverse complement strand
TTCTTCTGGGATGGGACTGCAACGACCCAGCTGACCAGCAACGCTTACGCTGACAGTTCTCCGCAGATCCACAATGGCCAGGTCACCTGGGAGGGCTCCGATGGCAGCGACACCGAGATCTTCGTTACCCCTGCGAACACGGCGCCCACCTGGGTCTTCGCTCCTATCGACCAGGCCCTTGAGTACGGTGAAGCCTTGGATTATCCGTTGGCAGTGGTCGACGACTTGGGGATCAGCCACTGGACGCTCAACGACACGACCCACTTTGCCCTCGGCACCACTCTCTTTACCGAGTGGGGGAGCACCATCCACCTCACCAATGTGAGCACCTTGCCCCTAGGTTGGTATGGAGTGAACCTGACCGTCTATGACCGAGGTGGATTATCGGTTTCGGGGCTCTTTTCGGTATCGGTGATCGACCGGATACCCCCTACTTGGGTGTATCCACCGGTGGATCAGACTGTTGAGCTGGGCAGCGCCTTTGCCTACGATCTGGACGCCACGGATATCTTTGGGGTGGGCGACTGGACCATCAATGACACCACCAATTTCGCCATCGATGTTAGTGGAATCATCACCAATAGCACCGCCATACCTGTTGGTGCCTATGGGCTACAAGTCTCCGTCAATGACACGAACCATAACCTGTTGCGTGGCACCTTTACCGTTTACGTCCAGGACACCATTGCCCCCACCTGGATCCTCGCGCCATCGGATCAGACCTTGGTTTATGGGGAGGCTCTCAACTATCAGGTGACTGCGTGGGATTTGTCAGGAATTGCCCAATGGAGTATTAATGACACGAGCCACTTTGCCATCGACGGGTCCGGCCGCATCACCAGCACCGACATCCTAGCGGTGGACAGTTATGGGCTCAACGTGACCGCGACTGACCCCTACGGCAATTTGGTGTCGGCCACTTGCCGTGTGACGGTTGTGCAGGGAGTAGCTTCCCTACCCCCATTCTTGCCTGTATTGGTGGTGGGGATAGTCGCAGTGTGCATTGTGGCGGTGGTTTTGGTCCTCCGCTTCGGACGAAGGAAGTCCTAGCCCACCCAGGGGCTTCCTTCCACCCATTTTTTTCTAGCTCTGTTTTTAGATACGAAAATTCTATACTTAATGAGCCTCTTCTGGCAGGTGCGGAGCCCATACAAGGGGGTTGTTTGAGAGAATTGGCGGAAAGCCCGCTAGACGCCGCGTCTCGAGAGTTATGAAGTACGGATATTGCTAAGCAGGAAACAGTGCCTTCTCACCCTTTTATTGTCGCGTGTCCAAATAGGATGACATGAAAACCATCATGATAACCGACAAAGTCCATAAGCGACTGTTTAGCATCAAGCGGAAGGGCGAAACCTTCAGCGATATCATTACGAGGGTGCTGGATGTAGCGGGTCACGAGTACGGTGAACTGCTGAGATGAGAACATCCTGGCTAGTAGGGTAGATAGGGTTGGATATCTAATTCCTTGACCAGGGCCCGCATTTCGATCTCTGTTGGGCGGTTCTCGAAGGATTTTCACATCGTCCGCGATATGTATTTACAATCTCCTTCCTTGGATTATATCAGAAACAAGAGTACTACGATGTTCTTTCAAGTTTTTCGATAACCTCTCTTAGCCCTCGCCGCACAAACTCTACACGCTCTTGTTGTAATGCCTCTCGAAGGGGTTCTAACGCCTTCTCATCACCGATTCGACCAAGGGCTAAGGCTACTTCTCTTCTGACGTAAGGACTGGAGTCACTAAGAATCGTAATTAGTGAGCGGGTTGCCCGAGTGTCTGCTATCCAGCCGAGGGCTTCAGCGGCAATCATACGTTCCTGCCACTCCTCCCCTCCTAGGGCATCAACGAGTGTCTCTAGACCTCGTACATCCGCGATGAGGCTCAAGGCGTACAGTGACTCTCGGCGGATGCTGTCTTCAAAGCCCTCCCTAAAGGCCTGAACAAGAGCTTCGACCGCCCGTGGGTCTCCAATCTCCCCAAGCGACTTTGCGGCCAACGAACGTACTTCAATGTTTTCATCCTCCTTGAGGCAATGAATTAGTCCCTGGATGGCCCGCGAGTCACGAATCTCGCCCAACGCTTCAGCTGCCAGAGCTCTAGCTTCAACCTGTTCGTCATGCCTAAGCGTTTCCAGCAGAGGCTCCGTTGCATCGGGGTCGCCCAGGAAGCCTAGAGCTTGGGCGGCGGCTGCCCGTATCTTCCAAGACGTATCCTTGAGACATTCGATCAAGTGGGGAGTTGCCCGTCGGTCGCGAAGCTTTCCAAGTGTTCCCGCTGCGCCACAGCGCATCATCTCCTCACCCTCCTTCAAGGTTTTAATGCTGTGCTCAAACACTTTTTCGTCGCTCATCATCTATCACAAATCATTTGCCTGATACTAGTGAAGTGCCAGATTCTCGTTAGTGAATGAGGGATGAAGAAATAGAAATAATTTCCTACCTCCTTGATGTGATGTTCAAAGCGAGACACTCGGGCACCCCGCCTGAAACCCAGACTAATAGGGCAGATATGGTTGAAGCGCATATTCCTTGGCAAGGACATCCATTTCGGTGTCCGATGGGCATTGCTCGAATCGGGTGGCAGCCTCTAGCATCTTGGGTATGAGCCGCATATCCCCTGCAGTGACCACGAAGCTGTCCTCTAGCCCCAGCGCCCAGTGGACGGACTTGTCGATGGCCCCTTGGTCCTCGAGGGGCTCGTAGAAGTAGGTGTTGTAGGTCTTGGGGCGGTCGCCCCAGGGTCGTCGAGCGATGGATTTGATGGTTTGGACCACCACGTTACGCCTGCGGCACAACTCCACCACATCGTTAAAGTCTTGGGCGTAGCGGGGGTTCTGCATGGCTAGAAAGTTGTAGGGGAGTAGGACGGTGTCGAAGTCGAAGCGCTCCAGGCTGCGGAGGTGCATGCCTGCGATTTTGCTGCCGTGCCCGGTCACGCCTAGGTACCGGACCAGCCCTTGGTCCCGGGCTTCGATGAAGACGTCTAAGACGCCCCCCGGTGCCATGACTTTTTCCCAGCTTTGGGGGTTGGAGAGGCTGTGGAGTTGCCAGAGGTCGATCTGGTCCACCTTTAACTGGCTTAAGGAGTTCTCGAGGTCCCTTCGGGCTCTTTCCGGTGACCGGCTTCGACACTTGGTGGCGAGGAAGAACTTGTCACGGTGCTGCTTCATCCAGTGACCGACACGTTTCTCAGCGTTGCCGTAGGCGCGGGCGACGTCAATGTGGTTGATACCCCACTTCAGGAGCAGGTCAAGAATGCGGTCAGCTTCTGCCTGGGTCGCCTGGCTCAGGGCCCACCCGCCAAAGATGATTCGACTACTCAGATGCCCGGTCCTGCCAAAGGGAATTTTTGGAATCATTTCAACCACTCAATGAGTTGAGTTTTTGGTATGTTATTCCAGACCTTAATTTATAAGGTAATAGGGGCTTGGGGATAACCGTTTTCTGTACCACATGTACGCGAGAAAAGAATCAGGAGCTGACTTGATGAGTACAAAAACACCGCGAATTTCAGGTCAACAGCGAATACAGTTTAGTGGACCCTTTTATACAGATTTTAAAATTCCTACCTTTGAATTACTTTCAGAGGGTTATAATGAAGCCCAAACACGCGTCCACGAGACCATTGTTAATTCAGAAAGACAATTAGCGGAGGGATGGGTTATTGAGGGGAAGGTGCAGAGGACAGCCCAGAAACGGTTTTGGGGTGCCTATGGAGATTATGCGGGTAAGCCAATTGTTAGTCTATCCTTTTTACTAAAGGCACTACCAAAGAGTCAGCACAAGGCAATTAAAATCGGATCTCACCATTTTCTTCCAGAACGGGTTCTCTTGTATTTTCATGAGTATGGAACAGGCATAATCACTTTTGATGGAACCATCCAAGTAGATGGGATTTTAACATTCGAAGAGTATTGCCACGTTCTCGATGAACTCGCAGAGCAGCTCTGTAATCGCTATCAAGAAACTGTTGCCAACCATTGCCAATTTCTGAAAAGCATCCTTCAGAAGTCTGATATCCTGGTATCTAAACCCTTTCAACATAGTGGAAAACTTGAGGAGCAGCTTAATGCATTAGTGCCAACTGAGCAAATCCTATGGCTTCATCATGTCTGCATCTTTAGCATCACTGGAAGCATGTC
>JABXGV010000328.1 GCA_016550485.1 archaeon | reverse complement strand
TCTGTCAGCTAGTGTTTAGGGGATTCTCAAATTCTATGAAAGGGAAGAAAGGGAGAGTACGAGCCATCAAAGCATTGCTTCTGGTCTTTGCGGTAATAATATGCGGGTATGCGGTGTACAACATTCTAGGCCTGTTTTTGCCTTCGCAGCCACAAAGCCTCATTGATTTCCTTTTGAATCTTTATGGAGCAATATCGCTCTTGCTTTGGGTCTATATTCTCCCAGCATTCCGTGGAGGATACGGTGAAGAGGACAAGGGGGTACTAGACCGTATCCGTGAAAAGATAGGGAGAGCTAGATACTCTCTCTGGAAAGGCTACAAATATCGTATTCGACGGGATTACGGTGCTGTGTACGCTGCAGAGTATGAGCGGCTACAGTTAAGCCTTGAGGGACTCCGTGATCAGCTTAGTGGTCTCCTCTTACTCCCCTTAGCGCTTGTTCTGCTAATCTTTCCTCCCCTTCTGGGGCTTGTACTAGTGTTATGGCTAAGACTATTCTCGTTGGAGGAGAAACCCCTCACGAAAGGAGAGCGAGCAATATTAATTGTGGTGAGCATTGGAATCCTGTTATCATGTATTTTGGTAATATTCAGACTTGATATTCCTATCATGCTATACTCCTTTAGTTTGGCTTATGGAGTAGGCATCTTGGTTGGTGTACTTCTTCTAGCGTATCTTGTTATCAAGTCCTAGGTGATTACGGGAGATAACTGCTGCGTGTAGCCCGTTAACGGAAACATTTTAATATATCAACATATACGTTATATTTAGTCATAGCAAAATATACCGGAGGTGTAATCGCTTGTCATCAACAGAACACACCCTATTTACATCTGTAGACAGCCGAGAAGTTGAAGGGCTGAAACGAAGTTATGCTGCACTTAAGGGCTGGATCAAACGTAAACACATCCACGTTCTAGACCAACACCAGTTTGGTGCACACCCCGTCGAATACCAAGATCGGCTTATGCTACGGAGAGTATGGTTCAAATCACCAGGCGGTATCGATGATATGGATTTAGTGCGACGATACCTCGAAACCAAGGCACGCCTGAAAGTTCTTGGTGAAATCTAATCGTGTACTAAGTAAATGGAACTAGTAGAGGTGAGAATTTTGCGAGAAATAACGAGTGCCCCTTCTAGCACAGTCATAGCGCGAGGTGCCAGAGCGTTAAAACGTCGTCTAGCCGTACTTAAAGGTTGGATTACACGAAAACGTATCCGAATTTTAGATCATCCAAATCCAGACGCGTTCTTCGTAGAATACCAAGACGAATACAGACGGACGATAGCGTGGTGTACATCTCCTAACGGGAGAGCAGATGCCGATACAATCCGTCAATACTTGGAAACCAGGGCACAGCTGAGGAGCCTTAAAGCCCTCTAGTCTAAAGTAGCGATGTGATTGGACCCCCCCCAAGCTAGGAAACACTAATACCCGCTGAGTGGTCCGGGACTGGTTTGTTGCAAAGAACCATTATGTGTGGATAAAGTAAACACCCAGCAGGCTTAGGTGACCTCTATGTCAAAATATGCTACTCTAGGTGAATTCCTATTAACTAGTGTCAAAGATCGAGTTAGCCTTTCTTTCTCAGATATTGAGTCAGTCTTGAGTTTCCCTTTACCAAAATCAGCTCGCAAGTTTCGAACTTGGTGGGCAAACGATAAGACACACAGCCATGCTAAATTTGGCTGGCTTGATTATGGGTGGCGCGTGATAGAGGTTGATTTAGGCAATCAAATCATTCATTTTAGACGAGTTGCAGCGCTCCGACTCGCAAGATCAAAATCCTCTCAAGAAGTTTCAGACGAAGCCCCGCTTTCTACGCTTCATCGGGTTCGGCAATTTGAAACAAAAGCTAGAGAGTTACTCTCCCAATATTTCAAATCAAAGTTGAGACCAGGGATGTTTCCGGGTATCTCTAAGCTTTTTGATTACGTATCGCAAGATAAAGACATAGTAGGGGAGGCAAAATATTTGTCCTTGGGAAAGGCGAGAATTCAACCAGCCAAGTTTGCATCCATCTCTGAAGCGGTATGGTTACTAGAAAAAATCCAGGCAAGGCACAAGTTTCTGATTTTTGGCAGCACTAAGGTAATCCCTTTGAAGTGGCTGCAACGTTATGGTTCCCTCTTGAAGAACATCAGCTTCTATTTCTGGGATGAGACGAGGGACCTAGAAGTCCTTACAGCCTCCTCAGAGGACAATTAATCACGGTTTCTTCACGATTGCCGCGTAGGCCCTCGCATAGAAATGGGTAACCCAGGATTCACGAACTGGAAACAATTCAGCACGAGGTAGTGCCGCGGCTTGCTGCCAGTCTCGCTGCTTGAGTTCGTCCATTATGGCAAAATAATGTTCTAAGAAGGTGTGGTTTTGGGTGGCCAAGTAGCTTTCACCGAGAGCCATTGCTACACTCGCGTTCCAAGCGTTTTCATCAGCGTGGCGTTGTACAAATTGCGAAGGCGTAACTGGCAGGAAGTTGTCGAGCACGAATTGTACTAAACCATTCCAAGGGGCGCAGGCAAGTAGGGCTAAGACCTTCGTGGCGTTCTGAGAGAAAAAGTCGTGACCACCGGGTCCACGATGACGGGGCTCCTTTTCAATCAGAGTGAATGGTTTCTTCCTTTTTAGAATCGTCCGTTGGACAAAGCGTTTCGCGGTTTTCCACCAGTCTTCATTTCTGAGGGTGTTAGCAGCTGCTGCTAGACATGCGGTCATCCACCAAGGATCTGAATACTCCCGCCCCCGAGCTGGACGAAGATTAGGGATATACTGGGCGAGGCGATTGCCTGCAATCTCCACCCATCGACGGTAGGCACGGTCGGAGAAAGCCGCCTCATATTGCGTTACTGCGGACAAGAATTGGGCACAATCATAGAAGCCTTCGTTCTCACGGTCTGGCGGAATGAATCGGTCAAAGTTCTTTGTGATATAATCCCAACCTGCTTTGATGTTTGGGATGTAGGTGGGCTGTTTCGACACCAACGTATAGTAGCTCCAGACCCAGATTGCCTCCAAAGTATCATGGAAATCCTCGAGAATGGCATATCCAGCGGGTTCCTTGACACCGATTTCCCAGGGACACACTGCACCTCGTAGGACCCCCTTTTCGACGTAGGGATCAAGTATTTGGCATTTCACCAAAAATTCAGAGGCGAATTGGAGATGTCGACGAAGATTCTGGCGATGTCGACTCAAATGCATCCGCAGCCTCGACGCGTCTTCACTCAATATTAACCACCTAACACATTCATTGAGTGAAGAGACGTTTAAGGAGAAAAAGCTTCTTCAGCAAATCCTCGCTACTGGAAATTTGGTCACCCAAGTCGAACATGGTCGAGGCGATAGAGAACATTTAATTAGAGGATAGGCGTTTGGCTGATGAGGCGCTACAATGACGTTTAGCGTAAAGAACATCATAAGTATCGTTGATTTAACTAACGAGGATATCCTAACCATTCTTGATCGGGCTGACGAAATGGAGAAGTTGGTTAGTGGTGGAAAACAAGCCCGTCTGCAGGAGGGGCGTATTCTAGCAGCTCTCTTTTATGAGCCCTCGACCAGGACGCGTTTGAGCTTCGAATCAGCAATGATAAGGCTGGGCGGATCAACTGTCAGCGTTGCGCAGGTTGGTGCTTCCTCTGTCGCGAAGGGTGAATCCCTTGCAGACACTATTCGTACTGTCGAGAGCTACTCTGACATCATCGTTCTACGTCATCCTCATGAGGGAGCTGCCCAATGGGCTGCAGAAGTGGCTAGTGTTCCGATAATCAATGCGGGAGATGGAGCTGGTCGT
>JABXGV010000327.1 GCA_016550485.1 archaeon | reverse complement strand
GTCACCCCCAATCCCCAGATACTCACGTATGAACTTTCCGTAAGCATCGAGGCGAGAAAAGAGTCTCTTACGTTCATTCTCATTACTCAGGTACTCATCAATAGTTCTTTGGTCTACAAGCTTCGCCCGAGCCCCCATCTCTGTCAGACTATCCCTAGCAATAGCGCGAATATTGACATCATGGTTGCCTGGCACTAAGACAAGGAAATCCTTACTCAGGTTGGTTTCTCTCAAAAGCGGATTGAAAAACTTCAGCTTAGCCAGTTGATACTGCTCCCGCATAGTTCCCCAATCACGGCTATCGGTACCCCAAGCAGTATCGCCGGTGAATGCAATGAAATTGGGAGAATAACCTTGTGCGGATAGCTTTCTTAGGTCTTCCCACAAGGTTTGAAGTACTATTTCAAGCTCATTAAGTCTGTCTTTGCGAATGTGCAAATCGGATAGATGCAGCCAAGTGATTCCCTTCATTAGATCCTCTCCCGCCATCCATCGCCACTCTAATCATCCCATTAAGCATGGATCATGGAGCAGGACCAGCTAATCCGGAATCTTCCATTTCAATTCTTGATAAGCCGATGCCGGGAAATTTTCGACGCCTGCACCGAGTACAAAATAAGCCACAGAAAAGGCGGTGTCCGCTCGCCTCCTTTCTGGCACAAATATATCACCCGATGGTCGTAGGAGTCAACGGTCTTCAACCAGGCGCTAAGCACAATGGCTACTCGAGAGGATAACAGGTAGCAAGCCCCAGCAAATCAAAAGGCGCTCACAGGCACGGATTTTTGGCGGATAATAGTGTGATACCACCCCGCGTTTTTAAGACGAGTTTTGGCCATAGAAAAAGGTTCTCACCCGGCACAAGGGACACCAGCTCGTTGATCCCCCTTTACATGGCTTTGGCTCAGGATGGTGCGGGCAAACTGAATCGGTATACTTCAGCCTTTCCAAAAGCGGGCTTGGACCAAACATGATAAGTCCGCAGCCAAAGCAGTGAGCCATGAAGCGCCCATCTTTCAATGCATAGACCGGCGTCTTGGCCCCGCATTGTTGGCAAGTCATCGAGTATTCGGTCTTCGTCTTCTTCGCCATGTCAGTTCAGACAGTTGAGAAAGTCAGTCTATCAGTACGTATAGCCCAAAAGCTATCGTAATGCAACCCCCGAGCCATACTGTTTCAGTGCCATCTGAATTGCCTGGTCTAGCGAAACATCTTGCGGGATGTTTTTCAGTATCTCCTTCGCCGTAGTCTTTGTCAGACCAAGCCCAGTCAACGCCACTATGAACTCTTCCCCACTAAAGCCCGCTGAGGGAAGGGTCGGCGCAGTGCCGCCCGCCAGTGCCTTAGGCATCCTCTCCAGAACGCGGCACTCCCGCTATCCTGCCTTTGCTGTGAAAGTGCTCCGTCTCAAGATGATCTAAGTCATCAAGTATCAGGTCAAGCTGATAAGCCCACATTGTCAAGTGATTCCTTCTCATGTCTCATCCCCACTCTGACACATTAGTGAAGACCATCACTTAAAATCTTCATCCAAAAGCCTCATTCCCGAGTCTCATCAGTGAGAGTTCACTTTTATCATTTTTGAGCCTCATCTGAGCCTCATCGATGAGAGCTCATTTTATCACTCTATATCTGGGAAGGCGGACGATAACTCCATTAGCATTGTACGCCCAGAAATTGCGTAGATTGCACATCATGGCTAATTGTTATTTTGAGGGGGAAAAGCGACTGGCCACTTAACTCGATTTTGAGTCTGGATTGACTAGATAGCCTTTATAACCTTCGCTCAATGAGTTTCTTCTGGTCTTCAGCCAGCATCCGAACCGCAGCCTCACTAGGAACCCACCCGAAGACCTCGAACACTTTGACGGCCATCTCCAATGCCATTTGGTCGGCAACAGCAGATAACTGACCAGCCGGCACGCTCTCCTGTTGCTCAATAGGCGTATCCAATGGATTCACGTACTTATGAATGAAGAAGAAGGGTCGTTGGAACTCCTCGTACAACATGTAATCGCGGGTATTGTGCAGCTGAATAGACAGAAAAGCAGTGGGGGCGAAGACACTACCCTGCGCCAAACCCACAGCAAAGTGAAGAATCTCGGTCAATGTGAAAAGTACGTCCCCCCTTATGTGAACATAGCCGGGGTGTTGTGATGGCAAGGGCGACCGCCCCTTGAATAGTTCTTCGCGCGGTATCCATGCTCCAGGTAAGCACAGATAGTGAAGCCATTGACCGCTTTCATATATTCGCCAGTATTCTTTGTGATAACTCCAATTGACTCGACCCTCTAGCCATTTGCCGCTATAGGCAATGTCCTCGGCGGGGAAATAGGGATACGGCCAACCGCGCACTGACACTGTGGCACTACTCAGGAGGTTCTGCATTGCGCGACGATTCGGCAACCTCTTGTCCCGATACTCAGTCGAGCGCATCTCGACGCGCCAATAGCCTCGGGATTTTATTTCGGCCAGCAGTTCTTCGTGACTCACAGTCCTTCTCTTTCCTGCTCGAACTTCAGCGAACTGCGTTCTTGCAGTTCTGCTTCGGTAGTAACCAATCCTAATTCATGTAACCGCTTAACTTCCCGAGCAACTCCTTTATCTATCGCCAGTCTAATTAACTCTCTCATGTCCTCCTCGGATGAAATAGGAGCTGATTCGTTTTTTCGGTTACTCCTATAGTAGATAGCACCAGTCTTTAGGGTCTCACCACCCCCCACTGTTTTCTGCTTCCGGCAAATCGTAGGGACACTATCAAATTCACGTACCTGGATGATGACAAACTGGTTCTTATCAAGCTGAAATGGCTCGACTGTGAATTGGACAGCGGGAGCGGCATAATCATTTACCCATTGAGCGATGTCATCTTGATTGAATGATGTGACTTGCTGCGTAGTCATACCGTCTGGGTCCCAAACACCTCTTTGTATTTCTTTCATGCCGATTACTACGACTCCGCCGTTCCTCAAGTTAGACATTGCCATCATCGCCTTGGCAATCTTCACTTTAGTAGCATCATCGCCAATCCATGTCATCGAGGACTTGTACTCGAGATACCGCTCCTCTTTGCGATGCTCGACGTAGAATTGCAGATCCGTCGCATTTGGCATGCCAGCCTCCAGTCAAATTAGTGTCTTCACATTTACTCACTATTCATTCCCTCTTTGTATTTTATAGTTACCTTTATATCAAATGAATTTACATAACTTCTGTATCTTCGCCGACCCTTTGGTGACCCTTCATAACCTTGACACATTTTATAAGTTTCCAATTCAGCCTGTTTGTTTCTTATCATATTGGGGCTCACTGTTCAACGCCGCAAGCAGAAGCCGAGCAACAAAGTTTTCCATAGTGTTCGCAAGGTCCCGCATGTCTACTAATTCGCCCGCTATCGTGCCCTGGTGAAGTAGCTTGCTTCGCCTGTCATAGCAGCGAGCGAAGAAATCAGCCGATGACTGTCCGTCGAAACGCTCGCTAGGGATTAAGCGACGAACCAGCGTGCGCCCAGCCTGCATAATCGATTGATACCTTATCCGTCCAAGGCTGCCAATAATTGACTCCTTCGTAGACTCATCTATCGTTGACTGCCGCGTCGCGGCTTCAAACTCTGCTACTAAGGTTTGTACCTCGTCAGAGTGCTTCGGCGGCTCTAAAAGTGCTTCAACTGCTGTAACAAGCGTGATGAAGCGACTGCGGGCGGACGTATCGAAGAAGGAGCTCGCGTAAATTTCGCTTGCAAGCACCTGCTTTTCGGTAAGCTGCCGACTGCTCAGGTATTCACGTTGGAAGGTACTCACCAATCTAGGCGGATACTTACCTACCGTTTCTTTCCCCTCGACGCTGACGAACCTTAGATTCTCAACGTGTTCATAGACATCAATACCATGTATATCATTCCTACAGGGAACCCCGTATTGTTCTTGTAGCATCGCCAAGCCTGCTTTCGTGACCATACTTCGTTGTTTCCCATCACCAAAATCTATGCCCACGCGCTGCTCGATGGCCCAGTAAAGAAGCGCGCGTTTGGATTTTTCGGCAGCGGCTCTTGCCTGAACTTCCAAGGCGTATGACCCTCCCAGAACGGCAGCGTGAGCGTGATCTTTGATTGGCGTTCCGATGGCACCACTACGCAGCCTGATGCGCTCCCCAGGCTGCAAGACTAGGAGTTCGAGCACCTCTGCATCGGAGTTGATCCGATACGCCTCGGGAAAATTAAATCGGAGTCGGAAGTCGTATACTGGCATGACTAGACTCTATAAATTACTGTGCTGCTCGCAGCATTGCACTACTTAACAAATTGGACTGTACCAAAAGGGAGTCCTTTGGCTTATGACAATTATACATCCCTCTGCAATTGTCAACAAGACATAACCTTTTTGGAGCATTCCGCCCAGACGCACCACTCCGGTACTTTGGGTCATATGCGGAAGCGATTGCACTTTTCTGACATTTGTGCAGCCTACTAAGACCAGGCTATTTGCCTTGACAGGCAAAAACCGCCGATGTACCCTTGACTCGGACTGATTGGGAGGTTTGTGGCTGGTGAATTACGAGAATGTGACACTATGTAAGATGGCTCTTGCAAGCACCATGTACGATTCCCTTACCCCGTTCAATTATTCACTTGCCCTTCTGAACTCGACTACGGCCGGCAGCATGGACTTGACCAATCCCGAGCATCGCATTGCTCTCATGAAATGGTTAAATGATTGGGGGTGTAGGCATCTTTCGGAGAAACAACATGAGGTTGCATCACACAGTATCTTGAACTGGTACCAAGTAGACGGTGCTAGTTTATTTACAAATGAGAAACCACTCTGGGACCTGGGGGGTCATGAATTGGAAGTGGCGTCTAACGCATATGGTTCTCTTAAGGACGGCACGGGGGCTTGGCGTGTCCGCGGTGGCAGGAAATTGGAGGTTCATATCGGTGCAACCGCAGCCTCTAAGATCCTCTTCGCCATTAGACCGAAAGCATTGATGCCTTGGGATGAGACAATGCGAATTAGCTTCGAATGTGATGGTAGTCCTGAATCATATTTCAAGTATCTAATAACAATCAGAAACCTTACTTTACACATCGGGGATCTATGCAGGAACAAAGGCTTCCAAATTGACGACCTTCCCCAAAAACTGGGGCGACCAAATTCTACAGTGCTGGCACTCGTCAACGAGTATATCTGGGTTACCGAGACACGGAAGGTTGAACTTCCCTCATCGGAAACTTTTACGCAATGGGCATGGCTCGGTTAATACTAGAGAAATTCAGACTCTACACATTCCTCGGGAATTTAAACCGCTGTCTCCGTGAATTGTGGTAAAATGGTCTCGTAGCTGGCCGCAGAACGAGTGTGAACGAGGTGGTCAGATGGAGATATTGGTTCGCAACAGCAGTGCCCATAGATGGCACAGAGTGAAAGAGCAGAACTTTGAAAACGAGGCGGCATTGCAGAACATTCTCTATGAATCCCCGGAGATTATCCCATTAGAGAAACTTGGTGAGAACTGGATTAAGCCCAAGCTATTCATAAAGGAAGCTGGGCTGCCGGGTTCAGGGAACACTGATCTAATTGGCATAGATGAAGAAGGTGGCATTACCATCATCGAATGCAAGCTGGCCACCAAATCCGATGTACGCAGAAAGGTTATTGGACAGCTCCTTGAGTAC
>JABXGV010000326.1 GCA_016550485.1 archaeon | reverse complement strand
CCAGAAACTACGCCAAAAGTATGGCATTCCCAAAGAAAACACTCTGCTTTATGGTGAGACTGATATTGGATGCGGAGGAAACTTTACCGATGGCTACTACTACGCCATCAAATCGAAGGAAATCATTATCGAGCAGCTCACGGAGCTAGGATATGAGGGAGTCTCTGGCTTTGTGATTTTCACGAGTACTGGTGGGGGTACTGGGTGTGGTGGCACACCAGCTCTCATTGAGATTCTCAAAGAACGCTTCCAAGAACAAGAAAAACGACGCGTATTCACTTATGTTTTCGGTATTCTCCCCTTTAAGGACCAGTCTTCTGAGGCAGTAAATACCGTTTGGGGGCTCTCAACGCTGCTACGCGCACAGCTAGAAGACAAAGGTGCCGACCTTGTATGTCTATTGAGTAACCGTGCTATGCTCCGTCGTGTTCTTGCTTGGCGCAAGGGTGAGGTTTCCGACTTTCTACAACGCCAGCTTTCCATTGATCTTGCTAAAATTACAGATGTTGAATCTTTAGTACCCTCCACAACCGAAGGGGGTGATGCGGTATCTAAAGCACAAGAATCTGCATTTGTTGAACTCGTCAACCCGCTGGCGTTAAGATTCGTTGAACAAATGCTGAGCCCTGGTGTAGTGGAGCCAGGTAAAGATGTCTTTCCTACTTCTGACCTCGCCGATTATGCGAGAAAATTAGACTCAATCGTAGTCCCCTGTTTATACTCCGATGTGGGATTAATTCCGTCTGCCGGGAACATTCCACAACAGCTTCGTAATATGGTACGATACGCGATAGAGCACTGTAGCTTCGCCGAAGTCGGTAAAGACACTACCGCTTCCTCAATCTATTATACCTTTTCAGGACCCCGCGAGTTCATTCGTGCCGAGTACGATCCACACATCAAAGAGGCTCTTCGTCCCTATTTGGCTCCAGGCGCTGCAGTTACACCTTGCTTTGTTTCTTATGAGAATCGTGAAGCCTATCCTGTTGATCTTGTAGTCTTATTGGGGCTACCTAGATTCCCAGAAATGCAAGATATCGTCACGTCTGCCACTCAGCTTGTAGATCTCCATGCAGGTCCTTCACCTTTACGTCGCGAGTGGTTCAGGAAGTCGAAAGGATCTAGTGAAGAAGAACTCCGAACAGCGATTCAAGATGTATCAGAGCTATTTGGCTTACCTCAGATGTGATGATAGACTGGAGTGGAGTGTTCATTGATTACCTCCGAAGAGTTGCTTGAACAGATTCTGATTCTCGTAACGGTTAACTCCACTCTCATTGAAGCCCTTCTTACTATCGAATCGGGAGGCGCGCTGGAACAGAAACAAATCAAGCAATTAACTGAAGGAGTGCAGTCTGTCAAAGATTCAGTCAGACAAACTTTTGAACAGTGTGCTAAAGCCGATTCTGCTGCTAGCTCTTCTTTTGTCAATAATGCAGTTCAAGTAATCTTGAAGCATTTGGCTCGCATCGAAAAGGCGTTAACGAAACTAGGAAGAAGCACTCCAGTCTTGGCGTGGGACAGCGGTGCAGCCAAAGAGGTATCGTCGGTAACTGATAGTAGTCCGAGCCAAGAAACGACCTCAGATTTGAGTGGTTTAGCAGGCAAACCTTTCCAGCGCCGGCTTTCTGTCTCTGACCCTGATAAGCAGCTCCTACCAATTCAACAACTCCTTGACAGATACTCCACCACTTGTCATTTGCTTCTTCCAACGTACTGGTTTGAGTCCTGTAAGGAGCTCTTCAGATATAGCGAGCCGCTAGAAATCATCACCCTAGTCACAAAAATATCGAGCGAAGTATTCTATAACTTGATTCGCAGTCTTCTATCGGAGGCACCTGGTTCTCGGTTACTCCAAGACCTTCTCCGAAAATCAGGGGCAATATTACTTCTCACGAGCGCGGAGCACAGACACGTCATAAGCCTGGTTCAAGATTTCTATAACCAGCTTGCACAATCGTTTCATGCAACATCAATGTCTGGTGTTATTTCTGAGGCCAAACATGTCTTCAAGTCATTTGACTGGGGACCTGCCACTGTAGAGAAACGCGTTGTAGGGCTTTTCCATCGTAGCGCTAAGGAACTCTTAGAAAAAGCAACCAACTCTAAGACTTCACGACAACAAAGAATAGTCTACGCTGAATTGTGCCGCCTTGTTTGTAATCTTTCTGCAGCTGTCTACAAGCTCCCTCGAATCTTAGAAATCCTTGTTCAGATGAAGGACTAGTCAACGATAGATGCGCTTTACTAATCGTGCTGTATCCCGCTCGACATCATATTCGATAAGGCCTGCTCGTGCCAAGTCTCCCAAGGCCTTCCGGATTGCCGCTGCCTCGTGGCCAGCTGCTTTGACGATTTCGTTTCGGCTCATCTCTGCTTTTTGACCATGCAGTATAAACAGCGCCTTGGCGTGTGGTTGCGCGCTAAAGACATCCTCAAGGAGGGATAAATACAAGGCAAGCAGTTCCTGAACGGGGATTTCTATACCTTCATCCACTGACACTAGTTCTCGGTAGGTTTCAGACATCTTTTCCAGTTGCTCTCGAATGGCATCAAGCTCCGTTTGAAGGGTTTTGTTCTGGCTCCTTAGTTCATCAATAGTTGATGTTTCCCCTTTCAGCTCACTAATAGTTGTCTTGTGCTCTCCTATTTTCGCCTTCAATTGTTCTATTGTTTCGTCTCTTGCTTGAAGGTCAGCTAGTATATCTTTTATGATGCTCTTCAGATTTGAAGCGAGGGTTGAAGCCTCTGCAGTGTAATCTCGGCTAGCCATCTAGTTCACCTTGTTATATAATATGGGGAGGTTTCTCCTATTTTAGCATAGAGACTTGATGGGAATTAACATAATTTGTGGCTCCCCGTGCCGAGACCGCGAACTTGAGGTGGTTTGGGGGGAGCCACAATGGATTCTTGGGTGAAATCAAAAACCGTCTCCTCCTCGCTACCAAGTCTGAGCCGAAGTTTCAGGTCTTGATTTACCGTACCTATACTGGATGCGGCGAATCCGTGTTTTTGAAACATCTTCAGCACTGTTTCGGATTTTTCCGGTGTTGTCGTCACAACAAATCCGGTGGAGATGTACATCTTGAGCCAATTCCTGAGTGTGATTTCGTGAGGGTAGCGGATTGATTCCAAATCGATTACTGCGCCCATACGGGCATACTCGAGGAGTAATAAGGTTGTTCCAATGATCCCGCCATTGCTGAGATCCTTTGAAGAATTTAGAAGCCTCTGCTGCCCAAATAACCTCATTACTTCGTACCGACGTAGCAATTCCTCTGATGTCTTTTGAGTTGTTGTATCCCATCCCAGAGGATAATTCGGTGAAACCCGTCCCTCTAAATCGACTGCGAGAATCAGGTTATCCCCCCTTTGGGCGCTGCCAGCACTGATATAGGAGTCACGACGGACAACTCCACAGATTGATGCGCTCACTGCATTGGCCTTAGCGTCGGGTGTGGTGTGACCCCGTACGACTTCTACGCGGAATTTGCGCCCTGCCTCGCAGATACCTCGCATGAACTGGACACCCACCTCCATTTTGGAGAAGGCTACATTCACCATCGCCGCGATTGGGCGCCCTCCAGCAGCGTAAATGTCGTTCACGTTTACCAAAATTGACGCATACCCTGCAACATAGGGATTTGATGCAGCTAGCTCGGGAACAATCGCATCAGTGGTAAGCAAGATGATGTTATCGCCGCCAAGATCAATAGCTGCCGCATCCTCTCCAATACCCGAGAGGACGTGAGGGCACTGAAACCCCTCCTTGCGTAGAATCGTCACAAGCTTACCAATGGGTTGTTTCCTCCGTAACCCCCAGTAGTCACGCACTTCCTTTACTAGCTGCTTCAATCTACCTGTCATCGGATATTCTGCTCCGTTTGAGATGGAGCAAAACCTAACGGTAAAACTTTGCGCTTCCCACAGGTTTCTGCTGCACGCCTTATCTTTCTGCTCTGGGTTACTCAGCCCACTATCGTGAATCCATCAAAAACCAAGCTCGGAATTGTAACGCCCCAAGGAGTCCTTTCTAGGTTGTTGCCCACTTCAAGTAGCTGCTCAAAGCCCTTGTAGAAGCTCCCTGACACCGAGACCGGTTGAATCGCGCCTCTCTTCTCTCCCTCCTCGATGAGGAAGACACAGGCTGCTACAACTGAAAACTCTCCGGTAGCAACGTCACTATGGAAGATGCCTGCTGGCAAATCCACAATCATTACGCCCTTTCCATCGATTGAGGCAATTAACTCCTCTTCACTCTTACTACCTGGAACAATCTCGAGAGAGGTTGAAGAGATTCCCGGCGCCGATTCAAAGGGCAGAGTAGCTCCAAAGGGTCCACCACCCCTCGAGCAATTACCAGTAGAATCTGTATTGAAGGCTCTAGCGTAGTAGCTATCGAATAAGAAATTCTTCAATTGACCTTGCTGGATTATCGCCGTTTTTCCTTGAGGATGACCCTCATGGTCGACTGCTTGTGTTCCAAGGCTCGCTGGATTCTGTCCATCGTCATGAACCGTGAATCGTGGGGTTGCGATTTTATCTCCAATGCGCTCAGAGATAGGGGAAAGCCCCTCAACAACCGATCGACCGTTTGCGGATTGACCTAAGCTAGCTAAGACATAGGAAGCGGCTGCCTTGGGAATCCATAGAGTAGGCATTTCTGCTGTGATTTCCAGCTTCTTTGCACCGAGAAGGCTAGTAGCCTCCTTGGTAGCTTGTTCACCCACTCCTTCGATGTCAAACACTCGCTCTCTTGTAACATCGTATGTATACGCGCCTCGCCGCTCATCACCTTTTATTACCATGGCGTATACTTGGCAGTAATTTGCAGCTGAAGCAGAGGCTCTCTGTACACCTCGTGAATTTCCTATGGCGAATCCTCCCCAATCGACGCCGCATTCGGATTGAGCCATAATGTTCTCGCCTGCACCCCGCGCATTCTCTGTCAGCTGCTTAGCTGCGTTAACTAAGTCCTCGGTGCTAAGGTTCAGGATTTCAGTGGCGAAAACTCCCTCCCTACCTTGGCGCATTGGATCAAGGAACCCTTGAAACCGTTCATCCTTAACAGAAACTGCCTTTAGGCTTGAGACAGCTTCTCTAATACTGAGTTTGATTCGTTCTGCTGAAATTCCACTTGACGAGGAAAAGCTTACGCATTGGTCTTTGGCTACACGCACGGCATTCCCTGCCACAATTCCATCGTTCGCTTTCACTTTTCCTTGGCTGATGTCTACACTTGATTGCTGTCGGTACATAAGATAGATTTCGAATTCAGCACTGCTGTCCAGTGAACGGGCAAACTTGAGCCCTGTATCAATTTCAGCTAGTAACGCGTCCTTGAGTTTCTCATATTCCATCATAATCACCTCACGCTAGTTTAGGCCTTCCCTCCAAATCGGACATCAGCAACCACCATTTTGGGACCACCTAATCCACAAGGCAGTGGATATTGCCCTTCCTTGCCGCACCCTCCAAAGTATCCTCCAATTAGCATCAGGTCCTTTGTGCATCCTTCGACCTTCTTCAGAAATTGTAGAATATTGCCCGATAGAGAAACTTCTCTTAGCGGGTGTTTGATTTGACCGCCCTCCACCCAGTAGCCGCGGATAGCCTTGAACAGGAAACTGCCATCGCCTTCTACTTGACCACCCGCCGTTTGGATGGCGTAAACCCCGGTCCCGAGGTTTTCAAGTGCCTCTTCTTCCGTCAGGTCACCTGGCTTGAAATAAGTGTTAGTCATTCGTGGAATCGGCACGAAGGCGTAGTGAACAGCCCGACTGTTACCCGTTGGCTTTTGTTTTAGGTGTTTGGCAGTTCCTCGGTTATGTAAGTAGTGCTTGAGAATTCCCTTATCAAGAACAACAGTTTTGCTCGCTGGTGTACCTTGATCGTCAAAGGGAATCCATAAACCACCATACTTGGCTATTTCCGGGGTTCCCTCGTCAATGATTGTGGCGTGGTCTGTTCCAAGGCGTTCCCCAATTTTCCCAGTGATTGGGGACATACCTATAACTACAAAATCTGCTTCACTCAGGTGGCCAAAGGATTCGTGTGCTAATACTCCAGCTAGCCTGTTTTCTACCAAAGCTCGGAACTCGCCCGCAGGACAAGCCTTTGCTTTGAGCTGCTCTGTGGCGTTAGCACCTGTAGCTCTACCAACGTCTTCTGGAGTGGAGCCTTTTCTGCTAAATAGCTCCATTCCTTTGGTTCCACTTGCCCGTTCAACACCATTAACCAAGTCGCCATCCTTCGTCTTGGAGGTGACGCGACAATATAAATCAACAACTAGAAACTCCCAGTCAAGAGTTGCTCCTTCGCTGTTCGTGAAGAGTTTCTGACCGAATAATTCCCCGTACCAGGTCATCACGCTTTGGATTTCCTTTCCTGTTTCGCGTGCTGCTTCAAGAGCCCGGTTCACTAGTTCGGTCTTGTACTCAAGGTCTTTGGTTCTTGGATGAACCTTTACCCTGAAGGTGTCCGAGGCTTTGCTCTTGATTGCGGGTCGGTGATCAAAATCTAATTTCAGCGAGGCAGCTGGTGCTGCGGCTTTTGCCATTTTGAAGGCACGCTTTGCTGCCTCCTCTAAGTCCCGTTTCGAAGTGCTAGCAGTAAAGGAATAGCCTGAAACTCCGTCATGATAACAGGTTATCCCAATGCCTGCTCGGGACCGCAGAATGATATCTTTCCAGACATCGTTTGTTCGGTTCAGCGTTCGTAGGGTGAGGTCGTCGTATCTCGCCTCAACGAACTGGGCGCCCAGCTTCTCGCCAGCCGCCACACACGCTTGCAATTTATCTATCATTAACTAGAAAACACCTCACTAATGTCCTAGCATTGCATCTCGAAGGAAGTGGTCCCTTATAAATCAGACACACTAATTGTTACCACCCACTAGGGTGGTAGGTTGGCGGGATACATCGCCCTTGTTCAGTGACTGAAAGGGGCGTAAGCTATTGTTTTGTGATTCTGAGGATATGCTCCCAATCCTCGTCGGTACGCCGTTGAAACTCCTTTAGGAGCTTTTCTCTCCGCTTGGGTCGGAAGAGGTGACGGAATCGACCTTGGGGCTCCAGCCACTCCTCGATAGGCCTCTTTCTCTCCGGCTTCTTCTCAATGACCTTTGAAGCTGTGGATAACGAGTAGGTGCGGGTTTCGCCATCATATTCCCAGAGAGGATGATAGCATGTCTCTACTGCTAACTTTGACATTTGCATCCCCAGTTCCTCTTTGTATCGCCAGCTTCGATGGCAGGGGGCCATTACATGAATTACGGCGGGGCCTTCAGCTAGCATTCCTTTCCGGACTTTCTGCATGAAGTCATTCCAATGGAAGATTGAAGCCGTTGCTGCATATGCAGGGTTATGTGCTGCATAGACCAACGCAATGGGCTTCCGCCAAACTGGCTTCCCCGGCTCAGCCTCACCAACCTCGCTGGTTGTTGACCAAGCATACATGGGTGTCGCGCCTGAACGCTGGATGCCAGTGTTTGAGTAGGCACCATTATCATAGATTACATACAGGAAGTTATGACGCCTTTCGATTGCGCCACTAGCAGCTTGGACACCTATGTCGAATCCGCTTCCGTCACCGCTAAACACGAGGAGGTCAGGCATTTCCTTTTCAAGTCCTCGGCGAATCCGAGCCTTATAGGCTGCTTCGATTCCCGAGGCATTGGCTGGAGCATTTTCGAAGAGAGAATGCATCCAGGGAACACGCCACGCAGTGAACGGATAAATGGTGGATGCGACTTCGAGACAGCCAGTAGCATTGGAAACGATGGTGTTATCCGGTCTTGGAAGGGCATGCATTACTAGCCGTGCTACGGTGCCGGCTGGGCAACCAGCGCAGAGGCGTTGTCCGCTTGTGAAGTATTCTTCCTGTTCTGCAATTTCCTTTATCTTGGGACGCCATTTGGTTTTTGCAGTTGTCATTTCTTTATTCCTCCTATTCACGGTGGCTGATGTATTTGACTGGATGAGGTGGTACCTTTCCGGTTTGCTTCACTTTGAGGAGTTCCTTGTAGATGGTTTCGAAGTAGTCAGCGTGAAGGTCTCGTCCTCCGAGGCCTCCGTAGTAGCCTAGAACAGCTGGTCGTTTATCTCGACCATAGAGGGCACTTCGTACTTCATTGAAGAGAGGGCCACCAAGGCTACCAATAGAATGGGTTCGTTCAAAGACACCAACTACTGGTACACCTTCTAGCGCCTCGGCAATCTTTTCCGAGGGGAAGGGTCGAAAGGTTCGAACCTTCAACAACCCAACCTTCTTATCTTTTGCACGTAGCTGGCGGGCAACATGGCGAACTGTACCAGCTGTGCTACCGAAAGTAACAATGACTGCGTCAGCATCATCGATCTCAAAGGGTTGTAGGAATCCATCACCATACTTGCGGCCAGAGAGTTGTGCCCATTCATCGTTTACAGCTGAAATCACAGGACGAGCGCGCTCCATGGCTTCATGGTGTTGAATCTTTGTCTCTAGATAGTAGTCAAAGAGTGCGAGGGGTCCGATGGTAATGGGGGTTTTCGGGTCCAGCTTTAGAGGTACTTTTTGCCCACCTACTTCAATTTCCATCGGTACTCGAGTTCCTACAAATTTGTGGGCCACTTTATCTTCTAACAGGTACACGTTTTCTAGTGTGTGTGTCAGCACAAAGCCATCAAGCATGACCATTACAGGAAGTTGGACATCAGCATGTTCGCCAATCCTGAATGCCTGCAAGGTTGTGTCATATGCCTCTTGGGAGTTCTCGCAGTACATCATTATCCAGCCAGTATCTCTTTGAGCGAGAGAAACGGTCTGATCGCAATGGATATTGATTGGACCACTGGGTGACCTGTCAGCAACTGCCAGTACAATCGGCATACGCAGGGATGAAGCGAGGAAGATCACCTCGTTCATTAGTTCAATACCATTAGCAGCGCTTGCCGTAAAGGTTCGCGCTCCCGCGGCTGCTGCACCAACACAAGCGCTCATTGCACTGTGCTCGGATTCAACCCGTACAAATTCGGTATGCACTTCGCCCTCTGCTACGAACTCGGCATATTTCTCAACAATAATGGTCT
>JABXGV010000325.1 GCA_016550485.1 archaeon | reverse complement strand
CGAATGTATATTCGCCATTCGCAAAATAGACGCCATCACCAGGGTAGTCAACAACCCAATAATCAAAATAAGCTCCGACATAGTAAACTTCAACGGTATGACTCCCGATGGTCGCCATTGGCGTTGGCTGCGATCCTCTGGCGATACCCGGGGAAATTTCTTCGGAAGGTTCCGGGAAATCTAAAGATGTGTCCTCAATAGAAGTTTCAGGGCGAGTTTTCAATACATCTTCCGGGGGCAACTCCGGGGAATCCATGGGGCGATCCTCTATGGCGTTCTCCGGGAAATCTGTTGATTCATACTCAGCAGAAGCTGTTGGGGTCGTAGTTCCCATAAATGTAAGAGACGAGACAAACATTAGTATTATCAAAGCATTCGAACTTAGCTTCCTCATTTCTAACGCTCCACATTCACCTTTTCGGCATAGGAATTCTTCTGATGGACTTATCCTCGCGTACTAGCGTTCTTTACCTATTAATTACCATTTTAATCAGATTATCGTGAGTTTAATAGTATCAAATACCGTAGCCAGAGTTTTTACAGCCTTAAATGTAGTTTTTACCACTCCCATTGGCTTCAAAGTCCCTTTCCCGCTAAATCTAAGTTTCAATAGGTACTTTGTCGGATTACGTTAACTTGCCGGTTTTTTCTATTAATAGCATAAAATCTTTTTTCTGAGATAACAATCGCTTTCATCTCATTAAATTGGAAGGTCTAGTTGTTTCCAAAGAGGCATAGAATTATCAACCTAGGGATGACCTTATAGTATTTGACAAAATCTAATTAATTCATACCTCTCTCCTTCCATGGGGCCAAATAGAAACGTTTCTAATCATTCTTTCATTCGTAGTAACAGCTAGCAAACGCCCACCAGACAATAAGCAAACATTTGAGTTCTCCAGATGAAACAGTCATCATGTTTTTAATTGTGATCTCAGACGCCTCTAATCAAGCGAGTTCTACAAGTGACGAGGGACTTGAGTGGCTACGCTCTTTGTCTACGGTGTCGTTCAAGGTGTTGGATTCCGCCCTACTGTCTATAATGTCGCTAAGCGGTGGGGACTCAAAGGCTACGTTCGCAATAATGGATCAAATGTTGAAATCGTACTGGAGGGTGATGCTAAGCAGTTTCTCAGAGAACTCAAGAAGCATCTTCCACCCCTTGCGCGGCTGGACCGAATTGACATCGTGGAGGAGACCCCCGGTGCACCCCACGAGGATTTTGTTATTCTCGCTAGTGAAGAAGGTAGTCGAGTATCCATTATCCCAACTGATACTGCACTTTGTAGCGAATGCCAACAGGAACTTTTCTCCCCAGAGGACCGACGCTATAGGTTCTTGTTCACTAATTGTACCTGTTGTGGGGCGCGTTATTCCCTCATTGGCGATCTTCCCTATGACCGCCAAAGAACTTCGATGGGCGCTTTTCCAATGTGTTCTTCCTGTTTAGAAGAATATCAACAGCCTGAAAATCGCCGCTTTCATGCGCAAACAACATCCTGTCCTAAGTGTGGGCCCAGCTACTCTTTCTACGCCAAAGATAGAACAACTATTTCGGATGACCCAATTCGCCTTCTAGCGGAACGTCTAACTCGCGGCGAAGTAGGCGTAGTCAAGAGCTGGGGTGGCATGCATATCATGTCAACTTTCCAGGCAATTCCTCGCTTGCGGCGCTTGTATGGGCGGAAAGCGAAGCCTTTTGCTATTATGCTAAGGGACTTAGAAACGATCTATCGCTATTGTGAGCCATCAGAGGACGAAGTTGCGCTTCTCATCTCTCCTCAACGGCCGATTGTCATTGTGCCCAAGAGGAGAGGGCAGTTTGAGAAAGAGCTTGAAGATATCTCTCCTGGGCTAGGTAATGTGGGAGTGATGCTTCCTTATGCGCCTCTACACTATCGCCTCTTTGAAACCTTTCCCGAAGATGGAGTGGTAGCCACTTCAGCGAATCTCCCGGGAGAACCCATGTGTATCGCCAATGAGAAAGCCTTTGAGCTTGATCTCGATTTCTACTTGTTACATGATCGAGAAATCCTTCAACGATGTGACGATAGTGTTGTCCGAATCAGCGGAGACCACACCTTCTTCATCAGAAAGTCTCGCGGGTTTGTCCCCACCCCTCTTGCAGTTCCATATCAGGCCAGTATTGTTGCTGTCGGCGCCGAAATGAATGTGAGCGCGGGGATCTCAAAAGAAGGGCGCTTGTTCCAGACTCAATTCATTGGTAACACTGCCAAATATGCGACAAGTCTCTACTTAGTTGATGCCATCCACCACCTACGAGCATTACTTGGGGTTGACCAACTCACTGGCATCGCCTTGGACCTCCACCCTCAGTATGCAACGAGAAGAGTGGCCAAAGAACTGGCAGAAGCAGAAAATGTCGAAATGATGGAGGTCCAGCATCACTGGGCGCATGCGGTGTCCTTAAGTTTGGATAATGCAATTGAAGAACCTATAATTGCGCTTACCATCGATGGTACTGGTTACGGCGCCGATGGACAAATGTGGGGAGGAGAAGTGCTGTACTCAAGTCCCGAAGCCTATACTCGTGTGGCGTGTTTGGAGCCCCTGCCTTTGATTGGCGGAGATAAAGCAATCCTCGACCCTAAGAGGGTAGTTTTTGTCATCTCAGAACTTCTGAATATTGAGAATAACTACTTCTTGCCTAAAACCGCCGAGGTTTTTCGAAAAATGCTCCCCAAAAGCATCCAGACAACCAGCCTTGGGCGGGTGCTCGATGCGACTTCCTGCTATTTGGGAGTGGGGACCGAACGAACTTATGATGGAGAACCAGCGATAAAGCTGGAATTACTGCTCGAGGAAGGGGAAGGTGAGCCCTGGAAGCCGGAAAGAACTAACGATGGTGAAAAGGTTATAATCCGGACACTCCCTAACTTCAACCGCTTATTTCAGCTTGATCTTGAAAACACGCGAGCAAAAGCGAATGCAGCATATTCCATGATAGCAGGAATCGTTCAAGAGATGACGCTGGTGGCCTGTGAGTTTGCTGAAAATCTAGGCACCAAGTTTGTGGGAGTGACGGGAGGAGTGGCTTACTCACGGCCAATTGTGAAAATGGTCCAGGAAATCGTTGTTGGGCGGGGATTGAGCCTGCTATTGCACAACCAGATCGCTCCTGGAGATGGGGGAATCAGCGTGGGCCAAAATTATATCATGG
>JABXGV010000324.1 GCA_016550485.1 archaeon | reverse complement strand
CGCTGCAGGGGCAGCCGCTCCGATACATTCTGCTCTTTGGTGGTGAGCCACTCCTCCTAGGTGACCAGCTGCTCCAATACATCCGAGCCGCGGCAGCATCGTTCCCCCGAACCAACATTAGCATCATTACCAATGGCTACTGGGCAACAACAAAAGCGCGCACCCAGAAGATCCTTGAACAACTCAGACAGGTCGGGTTAACCCATCTGTCACTAAGCTATGATGCCTTTCATGCAGCACATACACCACCTCGGAATATCCAGCGAATTCTTGATGTCCTAGCACCCTCGACGATGCAGAAGACAACCGTTGATACCCACTACTTGTTCGGCGAGGACGTGTCCAACGAGTACAACGATACCACTGCTAGGTTGGTTCGCCAGCTCCAAATCCCGTCGTTTGTTGAGCATTGCCGGTTCAAGGTGCGTATTGTCGGTCGGATGGCAGATTACATGTCTGGAGGGCAGCCGATTGATGCCTTTGCGGAGTCACTTTGTCAGGTGCCCTTTTGGGTCGGAGACAGTCTAGCCCATCCCAACTCGGTGGAAATTGACCCGCGGGGGCATGTTACGCTCTGTCCAGGTATTTGTATTGGTAATCTCGCCAACGCCGCGTTGGATGATATTCTCACTCACTACACTCCAAGTCACCATCCCATAGTTGCCGCCCTTGCCGAGCAGGGCATCACCGGGCTGATTCAGCTAGCCAAACAACACAATGTCTACGATAAACGACTTCGAGTGAACAGCGCGTGCCATGCCTGCTACGAACTCCGACGACTCCTCCAACCAATCTATCCAAACGACATCGCTCCCGCCCACATCTATCACCAACATACCTAAGAAAGCGAATTTCCCGCGCTTATTCAATTTTATCCCAGTTGAAATAGGATTTAGCGGCGTTTCCTCTTTTCTTTCCATTTCTTAGGAAACTTCAGATATGCCGGATAGTCAGGGTGGGGACGTGCCCGGCCTTGCCATTTGGACGGCTCGGTAAGGCGCCAGGCATAGCTGTGTTTGCCTTGCTGCTGCTTGCGGCGCTTGTAACCGCGCTCATCGGGTGTCAGGACGCACTTCACCTTCCCAGAGTTTTCAGTGAGTCTCACCCTTTCTAGGGGGTCCACGGGTTTAAGCTTTATCAAGGGATACTAGAGCACAGATTCTTGCCAGTTAGCTCAAAACCATTACCTATTTAGAACCTCAGCGTACAAAGACACACACTACTTAGCATGTGCTCATTTATCGTCAAGGTGACTAGTGTTGAAAGTTGAGGATATTAAACATGTAGCGGTGCTGGGTTCGGGTCTGATGGGTCACGGCATTGCTCAGACCTTTGCTACAGCTGGCTACAAGACAACAATGATTGACATCAAAGAGGAATTCGTCCAAGCCGGACTTGAGAAGATCAAGTGGAGCCTCGGAAAGCTCCTCGAAAAAGCCCGCATCACACAGGTGGTTTACGATACTACTCTAGCCAACCTCTCCACAACTATAGACCGGGCGGCTGGCGTAAAGGATGCAGACCTTGTAGTTGAAGCGATTCCTGAGATAATGGATTTGAAACAGAAGGTCTTCGCAGGGCTAGAGAAGGAGGCACCCCCCCGCGCGATTCTCGCCACAAACACTAGCTCTCTCCCCATCTCTGAGATAGCGCAATCCACAGAGCACCCTGAGAAAGTTGTTGGTATGCACTTTTTTTCACCAGTGGTACGCATGGACATCGTCGAAATCATCAAGGGCAACAAGACCACTGATGATGTCGCCCAACTGATCTTCGACCTCACCCGGAAAATCGGCAAAGAACCCGTCATGTGCAACAAAGACATCCCCGGCTTCATCGCCAACGGCGTCATGATGTTCCCACTCAATTTCGTGGGACAACTGATTGACCAGGACAAGTTCAAGATTGAGGAAATCGACTCCGCCCTACACTTCAATATCGGGATGCGCATGGCTGTGTTCGGCTTGATTGACTTTGTCGGCATCGATGTAACCTACAACATACTCAAGTTCATGACAACTCGCATCAAAGGCATGACCCTCGCAAAATGCCTCGAGGACCGCGTGAAACGAGGCGACCTAGGCGTAAAGACCGGCAAAGGCTTCTACGAGTACCCCACAGGACGCTGGACGGTTCCCCCCTCCTGGTCCCCAAGCCTCGCCGGGAAATTTGACCCACAATTCGTGACCAGCGTCGCCATCAACCGAGCCGCCGCACTGGTCGATGAAGAGGTGGCCACACCCGCGGACATCGACAAAACCCTCAAGCTCGGCTTCAACCTCCCCCTCGGCATGCTGGAGATCGCCGACTCACTGGGCATCGACACCGTGATTGAAAAGCTGGAAGAAATTGCGAAGGAATATGACCCATTCTATACACCTCATGCCTATCTCCGAAAGTTGGTTAAGGACGGCAAGCTGGGTCGCAAATCCGGTGAAGGCTTCTTCAAATACTAACAGTACCTTCACCAGCCGCTCACATCACTTCGTCGTGGCTGCTTCCTCGACACGATCTAGCCACTCATGGACCAATGCATTGAAGAGGGTTTCCTGTTCGATTTGCAGGTTATGTGCCGCCCGGTCCAAGATAGCAAAAGTGCCGCGAGGATACAGCTCGATGAGCTTCAACGCATCTAGGTAGCCAACAAACCAGTCTTGACGACCCAACAGTACCAGAGTAGGTCCCTTGAAGCCATCAGCCAAATCATCGACATCAAAGGAAAAGGGATACGCCTCCTCTCCTCTCAGCCGCTCAGTGAAAGAGCCATCAACGATTCTATGACCAGAAAGAATTTCCTCCCGAGTTCGCTCCCAAATCTTGGAAGACTCAACCGTATTGAAGGATTGAAAGAACTCGGCGTCATATGGATCCAAGCTAGAAACGAGTTCAGGGTCCTCCACCAGTTTGACCGCAGGTGGGACCGTTCGTAACTCATCCTTTGCAACGATTAAAGGACAAATAAGGAGTTGGCCATCCACCCTCTGTGGGCGGCGATAGATTATCCCTCGGGAAAGGTAGCCACCATAGGATTCACCAGCGACGGTAACCCGTTGCTCGGGAACAACTGCGTCGATGAAGTCGAGTACTACCTCAAGCATCTGATCAGAGTTAGTTATCCACTCCTCGCCTGGCGTTTGCCCCATCCCTGGCAGGTCAAAGTAGATTCTCTGCCATCCCCTTCGATTCTTGAATACCGGTTCCATACATCCTAGCATCATCCGATGGTCTAACGTGAACCCATGAATCATGATGAGGGGGTGTCCCCTACCTTGTATCCGATAATAGATAGTGGCATTATCAAGCTGGCATTTCATTTGATGGTCTTCCTGTTCATCCTTCAGTCCTTAGTGTTTCTTAACTATCAAAAAGCTAGCTATGAGCTTCCCGGACGCCTCTTTGGTGTAGGGTCGAAGAAATAGGTGATGAGCTGGTAGTATTGGGTGAGGGCTGCCTTACCTTTTTCCGTCGTTCTGAACTCAAAGATTCCAGCTGTGGGTTCACTAAGCTGCTCAAGGAGACCTCCCTGCGTTAGAATGCTGAGGGCTTCCTTAGCGGCTGCAGTATTGAGGCCGATTTTACGCATGAGCCAGCTTTGAGTGCGGGGGGTTCGAAGGCAGGCTTCAAGGAGTGCCGACCAAATCTCGAACTTGTCTCGACGGGGTGACTTGTAGCTTGTACGTTTGGTGGAGCCTGAACCGGGTGGCATCAGGACCTCCATCCTGTGGCGTTAGTGCTTTGCTGGATAGCCGATTCGAGGTCCGCTTGCCATATGATAAGTGCCTCGTAGAGCTTTAGCCATCGATGAAGGTATTTCCTCCAGCGGAAGTAGATCCAAGCCCAGACAACAATATACCCGATGTTGAACCATAGAAAGGGAATGACAGGTGTCAGAAGGAGGCGAGGTATAACATATGGGCGTCGAATGAAGAAGCTACCAAAACTGAAGAGAACAATCGCAAAAACCACTGCTCCCACTAAAGGCATAATTCTGATGGCTCGGAGAATTCGATGAATGCGCTGCTGTTTCTCCTCTGTAGTACTAGGGCTCACCGTTTCCCGAGGTAGAAGAACAGGGAAGAGGAGATTCATGTATGTCGTGAAATCCTCTGCAGTCTGTGAAGCGTTAACATCCCTCTTCGCATTATCTAAGAATCGCTTCGCCGATTGCAGGTATGTAAAAAATGATTTAAACCCAAACCATAAAGCTGCAATACTGAATGGTATTGATATCCATACTGGAATCGTGATTCGGAGGAACCACTCAAAGGATTCTGCCAACACCGCGGAGAAGAGGATAATCCAAAGAATCCAGAGGGGAAGCATTAGAATTGATGCAAAGAAGTTCAATACAAAAAGCCGGTGACTTCGATACAGCTGTGGCAGCAGCTCTCTTTGGCTGCTTAACAATCCGTTTGGAAGAGCTTCTGTTTCAGTTAATCTCGTCACCGGCCTTTTCTTGATTTATAGGGTCTTTGCCTTTATACATTGCAGTGTCAGGTATGAGGCCGTCCTAGTTTCCAAGTTCCTACAAGCAGGAGAACCACACCTAATACTAGTAAAATACTCGCTGGCATGATTGCCGTACTGATTTCTTCAGGAATGCCAATAGCCAGCATCAAATTAGTGAGAGATACTCCTAGGATTCTCCTTGTTACCATACCAAGCAGAAGGGGCACCATCATTGTCGAAACTAGGCAGAGCATCATCGAAATCATGAGGTTCCTCGTGTAACCAGGAGATTTCATGTCTTCATAGTTGGGTCCGAGAGCAGTGATGCCTGTTCCCAGAATTACTGCACTACAAATCAATAGATACCCGTAGGCTAGAAGTCCGAAGAAATGAATCAGGCTTAGGTTGGTGATGACGGTTAGCGAGGCGGTGGGGATTATCGAAAGCGGTACTGCGATTAGAAAGGCTGTAGCCAGTCGCGCCTTAACGAATCGTGAGGTTCCGTAAGGTGCGCTCTGGATTATCCATAGTTGATCTCGGCTTTCTAGAAAGGCTACACCTGAGAACACTAACACACCTGTGAAGGCTAGACCAAAGCCCGTTATGGGTATTACTGAACTTAACTCGAGTGTATATCTTTGCCCGTAAGCCAGAATAACTATGACTGGCAGTAACAGGCTAAGCATTAATCCCAGTGCTACTCTTGCCAGGTTTTGTGGCTTCCTGAAAAAGTCCTTAAAGCTGGTCACAACCAGCGCTCCAAAAGCATTAGGGGTGATTCTGCGAATAAACCGATAGAGGAAATTTTCGTGTGTAATTGTAGTTATTGTTTCCATACGTGGACCTAAGCTGTAGGTGAAGACGCGGTCTGTTGTGGCAAGAGCGATGCCAACACAAATGCACCCAAATACGACGATGAAAAGCGTGTTTGTCAATATGTCAAATTGTAGTATGCTTTGAAATACTCCGATTTGGTGGGCTGTGAGATTGATTCCGTTAAAGACGATTGCCAACCAGCTGATGAGATCGGCACTCCAAGTGAAGGGAAACACCACGAAGAGGTTCAAACCCATAACAGCTGCGAATTGCTGTGCGAAGAGCTGTAACCCTATTACAGGGAGGATTAGAATGAAACTTAGGAGGATAGCAATGGCTTTAGCGATAGAATTTCCTCGTGGGGAGCTGCCCAGCTTCGCTTGAACAGCGGCTGAGAGGAAGTTGGATAACCAGACGGTAATCAGCATCGTCAGCACAAGTACTCCATAAATCATCAGTTGCCCGATAAGTGAAACTTTGTAGGTCAGAAGAAAGGGTGCTAGTAAGGGTGGTGCAAAGAACAGAGTGCTCAAACCACAGATTGGAACCCTGGCAAGAAAGGTTCCGATAAGGATGTCCCGTGTCCTAACATTATTTGCAAGGAAGATTTCCCATTGACCAATCTTGATTTCCTGGAGCGCTTGAGATAATGATGAGAATAATATGAATGTCCACATGAGCATCATCACAGCACGCATCAGCTCTGGGAACATCAACATAAGCAACCCTTGAACTGGAATTATGGGACTAAGGGCATTCATCACTAATTCGACCAATAAGGGGGCTAGATACACCGCCCAGACAATTCCAATGACAAACAATAAACCAATAATGGCTAACCGGTGTCTTCGAAACCTCGCGGTCAAGACCAAGAATTCTGCCTTGGCTATGTCGACCCACTTGTGGCTCATCTCAAACCGACCTCCACGTAAGTAGGGCTTGCCGATCGACCTTACCTCCGATAATTTCGAGGTAGGCCTCCTCAAGATTTCTTGTCTTTGTTACCTCAATGATTTGCTGGGGTGAGCCACGAATCACTAGCTGTCCTTCATTGATAATACCGATAATGTCACAGACCCCTTCAACGAAACTTGTGATGTGTGAACAGATGAAAAAGCTCGTACCAGTTTCTTCAGCAAGAATAAGGATTAATTCCTTAACAAGGGCTGAAGCGGCTGGATCCAAACGCGATGTGGGTTCATCTAGAAACACAAGTTGCGGATCGTGAAGTAATGTTGAAGCAATGAGAACCTTCTGCTTCATCCCAGACGAATATGACTCAAGCAAATCATCTTGTCGACCTTCTAAACCCAGAATTGCAAGGAGTTTGTCAATCCGTAAGTGAAGTTTGTCTCCATTTCGACCATTCAGAGCTCCTATGAATTCTAGGAATTCCACTGCCGAAAGCTTCGAGAAAAGACCTGGCGTTTCAGGTAGCAACCCCGTGGCTGCCTTGATTTCATCCCGCTGTGTCGAAATATCGTAGCCACATACAGTGCCTGTTCCGTTAGTCTGCTTTAAGAGTCCTGAGAGAATACGAACCGTCGTGGTTTTCCCGGCGCCATTAGGACCTAGAAAACCAAATCGACTACCTACTTCTACTTCTAGATCGAGTTTTCGTACGGCTTGAACCGATCCAAAGGCTTTCTCTAAACCTTCAGTCTTGATGCACAAACTATTGTTCATCATCAATCACTACAGGAATGACGGGCTCAGTTGAATAAAAGGAACTGTGGATTAGTTCTCCATAGGCAGGTTAACTAGCCTCAATCTTTATCACTACGTGCCTTGAGTCATTTGTAGATTTGTAGGCTAGGACTTGTGTACTCACCATGCCAAAAAGAATACTTGGGATATCGTTCGATTTCGGAAGCACCCTCCTCAATTATGTTCCTTGCATCTCCATAGTCTGGTCAAAGATAGCGAAACAACTCGGCGTCGAGATATTACCAGATGACCCCCGCGTTGAGGAGGGAATCCGACGACAACACAGAGCGTATCTGGAGCTTGGGATTCCTGAATACCGCTTAACGAGAGACGATTGGAGCTACCTAAACCGCCATGTCCTGGATGCCATAGAAATTGATTGGGAAGGCGTCGATCAAGAGAGATTGCAAAAGATTATCGAAGAAGGATTTGATAGAGCCTTTCAAACCGGAGAAGGGTTCGAGCTATTTCCTAGTACGCGAGACACTCTTGAAAGACTACACTCAATGGGGCTAAAGATTGGGTTGCTTTCTAATTGTCCGGCATCTCTTGGTACAGCTAGGAGGAAGCTGATGAAAACACTTGGAATCCTAGAGTTCTTCGATGCCATCATACTCTCAGGAGAAGTAGGCTCCCGCAAACCTGAAAGGGAGATTTTCGAAATTACCCTCACAAAGCTCGGCATCAAAGAGGCTCGGCGAGTGATACATGTAGGTGATGATTTGACTGCGGATGTTCAGGGAGCAAAAAATACTGGATTAATACCTGTCCTTTTCGACCCCCAAGGCTTGCACTCGGTCGAAGATGTTATTACCATCAGGAAAATGCCAGACATCCTTGACATACTACAATATCGCATCTCCTAGTATAATTGACAAGGGGCTCCTACAGGCCTGGGCTCAGGTTATCTGAACGCGTAGAAGAAGCAAAAGCTTGCCAGGAGGAAGAAAAGGTGTCCAAGGAGCCCAAGGAAGGGTAATGTGATGCCGAGTAAATTGAATGCACTGTAGTATGCAATGCCCACAGTTATTAGCAGCAAGGCACTGGACAGGGCTAGCGCCTTTTGATATTTCGCGTGCGTGCGGTCAACGGATCTCAAGGTGCGAACGAAGTAATATGTGGCAACCGCCATCAAGGAGACAGGGATTAGCAACAGGCCAATTATAGCCCAAATTGACATAGCGAACCCAAGAGAATCTTGGGTCTCAATATAACTCACCGAGTCGTTGGGAAGAGTGAGGATGATTCCAATCACTCCAGCAGCCAGAATTGGACCTGCAACCCGCACCCGTGACACATAATGTTCCCCCTTGAAGATAAGGACACCCGTCAGTGCTCCGATTACGGCGGCTATTATAGCACAGGATGCGGAAATATCACGGAAGATATTGAACACACCGAGGTAGTAGAAATCGAGAGGCAAGATGTAGATTACCCCCTCAAAGAATAGGTAGGCCCCAAAGGTAATCATCGCTAAAGCCGTGAGCCGATTTAGAAGGTTCTTCGAATCCTTTCGGAACACCAAAACGGCAACAAAATCAAGAATTATCGCATCTATGAGGAATATCATTCCTATTAGGGGTCCGGGAGAGGAGGCAGGGGCAATCATTGAATCTCTTATTGTGCAGAAGTGTGTTTTAAAGTTTCTAGGTCCGCTTCACTAATCTTTTTATCGGGGTCCTGTAGATTCGAGTTGAGGATTCTATTATGCCTACAACTGTTGATGTGCTTCTAGAGGCTTTCGAACACGAGGCCAAACAAGCCCGCGTAGTCATCGCTGCCATAAAGGACACTGATATGGAGTACGCGCCAAAGGAGGGTATGCGGACTCTACGAGAGCTAGCTAATCATCTAGCACAGATTCCACTCCTTGATCCTGCTATGTACGCAAAGGAAATCGCAGATGTAGAACAAGCCAGAGCCCGCGAAAAGGAATTGTTCAGGGAAGACCTTGACGGTATCTTGGCCGTTCTTGACGAGGGCATCCAAGCCGTAAAACAGCGCTTCACCGGAATGACCAACAAGCAGTTCTTTGCTAAAACCCTCAAGCCCTTCTACGAAAAAACTGAGAAAAACTGGGCCTACTACATGCCCGAATTCATCAGCCACATCGCTATGCACAAAATGCAACTCTGGATGTACCTCAAGCTAGCCGGCGTTAACGTCGACATGATGACCTATTACGGCGTAGTTCCAGGCCAATAGTAGATTGCTGAATCGAATCTGGTCGCTGGGTTATCTGAAGGCGTAGAAAAAGAAGCCACTTGAGGTAATATAGAAGGCGTGTCCTAGATAGCTTAGAATTGGTACGGGAAAGCCCATCACTGCGATGATACTATAGTAGGTGATCCCGAGGGTTACCAGGATTAGCGCAATGGGTAGGGCCAGCGCCTTCTTGAACTTGGGATGAGAACGCTCAATCCCACGGAGCGTTTGTAGATAACAGAAGGTAGCCAGCGCCATCATCGAGGCGGGGATGAGGAACAACCCTATTCCAGCCCAGATAGCCCCCGCAAAACCAATAGTATCTGTTACCTCATTGTAGATAACGTACTCATTGGGGATGGTGAGAGCTAGCGCAATTATTTCAAGGGCGATGAACGGGACAATTACGCGTATTCGGGCTGCGTAGTGTTCGCCTCTCAATAAGATGATGCCTGATAATGCCCCGAGTATTGACGCGGTAATGGCTCCGCTCACAGCTAGGTCTCGGAAGAAATTGAATAGGAGAAGATCGGAAGGGGGGAGGGTGAAAATCAAACCAACGAAGAGGAGATACATCCCGAAAGCGACCATGGCAACGGCTACTACTTGGTTGAGTAAGTTTTCTGAATCTTTTCTTAGGACCAAAATGGCGACGACAATGATGAGCATTGCGTCGAACAGGAAGATTAGTCCAACGATGGGGCCAGGTACAGTCATCGTATGATACTGCCACTGGGGCGCTTTTAGGTTTTGGGCTATTGTGTTTCTAGGGTTCTTTTCCTTGTTGTGGGTATGTGAAACTCAAGTCTTTCCTGAGGAATAATGTAGTGGTTTGAATCTAGCGAATCATCTGAAGGCGTAGAAGAAGAAGAAACTGGAGGTAATGTAGAGGGCGTGTCCGATGATGCTGAGGCTTGGTGAGGGATACCCCATCAAGGCGAGAACGCTATAGTAAGCGATTCCGAAGGTAACAAGGAGTAGCGCGATGGGGAGTGCTACTGCCTTCTTGAACTTGGGATTTTTGCGATCAAGCCCTCTGAGGGTTTGGATGTAGCAAAGTGTGGCGAATGCCATCAATGCTGCGGGGATGAACAGTACACCAATTACTCCCAATATACCGGAAGTGAAGGCGATAGTATCGGTTGAGTCGTAGTAGACTACGCTGTCATTGGGAATAGCAAGTATAAGTGCAATTAGTGCAATAACCAGTAATGGGATAGTTACCCGTTTCTGGATTGCGTAGTGTTCGCCTCTCAAGATGATGATGCCTGATAGGCTCGCTAGCACCGCGGCTATAATGGCTCCCAACATTGCCGCATCGCGAAGGAGTTGGCACCAATCCAAGTAGATACCAACTGGTGGCAGGATGTAAATGAAGCCGGTTAAGAGCAGGTAGTCTCCGAAAGAGAACATCGCGAATGCTACGATCTGGTTTAGCAGGTTCCCAGTATCTTTTCTTAGCACCAAGATAGCGATGGCGGCTATGAGTATCGCGTCGAATAGGAAAATGGCCCCAACAACTGGTCCAGGAGTTGTCATGGTTTGTACTTCTCTTGAAGGGCTTTTAGGTTTTAGGCTTGCTGAACTTTTCGTAGCCTGCTTTTGAGCTATTTGCGAAACTTTAAATACGTAATTCGTAATAACATTACACATGGTGGGATTATGAGTGAAACCATACTCGAACAACTCGGGGTTCAAGAACGGCTTCGAATGATCACCTCCCTTGTTGATGCCCGGGTCCCACTCCTCCTCCTCGGACCTGCAGGCAGTGGGAAGAGCTATCTAGGCATGATGGTCATGCAAGGGTTCAGCCACAAATACCTCGGCGGTGCACCAATCCGCCGACTAGGCGAACTAGACGATCAAGCAATGCAATCAGGTAATATCCGTGTACTCTACATCGCAGGGTCATCAAACGTAACGCGGTTAGATGTCTTGGGTGGTCGTACCCTCGAAAGGGGAAGCTACACACGACGCCCAGGCGTTCTCCAACAAATGATGGAACAAGGCGGCATCGTCTTCCTCGACGAAGTGTCAAGCCTTCCGCCTCAGTTTAACGTTCTCCTTAACGAAATAGTGGACAGAATCATTAATCGGGATTGCCACGCGAACTTTTACATGTTCTTCGCCGCAAATCCGGGAACCTACTTGGGTGCAAACGAGCTTCCTGATTCTACTGCTGAACGCCTTGTTACACTTTGGTTTGATTACTATCAATTTGACGATGAAGTGCGAATCGTAAAGCATATGCTCCAACGGAGCTTCCCGGCCTCCTCTGAGATCTTCAATCCACCAGAGGGATTTGATGCCTTTGTTCGCTTCACCACTGGGCTGGTCCGGCGCATGCGGCGCAGCATTTCCGGTGAACAGGAAATCCCACTTAGTGTCCGCAGCATCTCCATGTTAGCTACAACCGCGCTTCGGCTAGCCTCAATTACACCGGGCACAGGAACCGCCAATCCTCAAGGAACCGTAGAAACCCTAGGGGTCTACCAGAAATTACGTGGGAAACTTCCTAATTCGATGACTGAAGGCCTCCAATCAGTTGAAGTAGACAACCTAGTCAAGTACATGGCTGCCCGTGGCATCGACTGGTCTATCTTCCGCAAATCCATTGATGCACTGGGTATCATCCAGCGGGTGCGGGGGTCCAGCTTCTATGAAGCCTTTATGTCGGTGGTTCCAACGTGACATGGCGAGGTGGGAGATTGAACAATCTGCGCTCGGAAATGCAGCGTGAACTCAAAAGGCTCATAGCCAAGAGGCGAGAAGGAGAACAATCATCAAAACCAGCAACCCCCCGCAAAGATGTGGTCATCCTTAAGGAAGGGGAGTTTCCTGTTGCACCAACTAGTTTCTCAAAAGATCTCCCTAGCAAGTCAACAAGAAGTCCTCCAGATCTGACAGAGGGAACATTCACAAATGAAATCGAGCAAGCAGCCAAGCTCCGGGGGTGGACACGGGAAGCGCGAAAGGAAGGCACACTACTGGATGACCTCCTAAAAGCT
>JABXGV010000323.1 GCA_016550485.1 archaeon | reverse complement strand
GAAAATACTTCGGTCACCAGAACTACACCGCGGAAAATGTTCGATGTGATGGCTGCAAAGGGGGTGGCAGGCTAGCGGATAAACAGTGTCAGGCCAACCCTTGCGCCACAGAGAAGGGTGTCGAGTACTGCATGGAGTGTGACGAGTTTCCCTGTGACAAGGTGAAGAAACTCATGGGCAGCCGCATGGGGATGCTCTGCTACTGTCTCCCTGGAACCTACTCAATTACCGAGGAGGAGTACAACTTGTGCATGCGCCAGTTCGACAGCATGCCCTTCATCATCAAAACTCTTACCAAGAATGGGAAGGTTCCATCCTGGTGGACCAGACCAGGATGAGAGGGCAGGGTTATTTACTTCGTAATCTCCTGAGTCCAGTGATGAAATTAAATCGTGGGACGCGGCGTATATAGGCAGAATAACTGTCACCCCATTTGGTGACATTGTATTGATCTTCTGTTCTTGCTGCTAACCACAGACACAGAATAGCTACTACGCCTAGAATGAGGGCTAAAATCGATTGGATTACTAGAATTAAACCAAGACTCCAAAACATCAGCCCAAAATATAAGGGATGTCGGATAACCCGAAATATCCCCCGCTCAATCAAGGTAGTAGTATCTTCGACTCCACGCTCTGGTTCTCCGTGCAAGCGGAGACTGATGAGAGAAATCACAGTAATTCCAATCGCCAAAACGTATAGAACTCCGCCAGCGAGCTGCAGTATCATCAATATTAGCTGAGACGGTTGATACCAAAACCAACCAAAAAGACCAAAAATTAGCAGCGTCAGGCAGATGGCGATACCGCATCCTGCGAAAATTTCGAAGATTTTTCGCTTTTGGTTCGAACCTGTTATCCAGTGTATGATGAATCCAATCCAAATCCCAGCAACAATGATGTATTCTAGCATCTAGAACACCTAGTGCTTCAGCAATCACCCAGAGTTCAAGGAAAGGCTATTAGACGTTTCATTTAAGGCTTATCAAAGGGGTCTATAGTCGATGCTAAAATCTAGCAGAGACTCTGAACCGTCTATCAGAGGTTCAGCATCGCTTGCGAATAATAAGATGCTAGATTGATGGATGAAATCAGAATGAGGTGATAGCGGTTGTGTGATTACTGTCTCCAGCACGGTCATGGTCGGAAATGGTACTTGAGTGCTCAGAACTACTCGCGAAAACTAGCGCAGAGTGAGAAAGTGAAGGAATTTTGTGAAGCCTACTTTGGACAAACCGTTAAGCCAGGTACGGGTTCCCGAGTGTCATCTGGTGAGCCAACGGAGGAAAAGCAGCAGCGCCAGGATTTCCGTTATCGCCAGTTCCTCCATCACCAAGTTGTGAGTACTGAGGAGGTGATGGCTATCCTTGAACTCGCAGGTAAACAAACCGAAGACAGTGATCAGGCGGTGGTTCTGCTACCCTGTATTTGCCGGTATCTGGCGTATGGGTCGGATCCAAACCTGAGTTGCTTCGGTCTTGCCTTTACTCCCGAGTACACCCGTCGATTCCCACAGTATAGCGGTGGAGGACATAAGTATGTGAGCACGGAGGAAGCCAAGGGCGCCCTTGAAAAACTCATTGCCAGTGGTCCCATTGTACATGCCATGTCGGCTCTGGGTGTCCCGTACCTAGGGATGCTGTGCAACTGTGAGATGCCAGTGTGTATACCGTACATTGTCCGCCAACGCTTTGATATTAATTCCCCTTTCTATAAGGCGCATCACCGGGCCCGTATTGACCCGCAGAAATGCTCTGGGTGCGGGTCATGCCAGGATGCGTGTCCCTTCGATGTGGCTGAACTCGATTCCGAGACCAACCTGGCTCGAATCGATTTCAACGCCTGTTATGGCTGTGGCGTATGTCAGCGGCACTGCCCTGAGGGTGCCATCACCCTTGTCCCCGTCGAGGACACCACGCCCTTCTAGTGCCCAATCATGGGAAACATATTATACGCGCTCCTTGGAACAATATACTAATGGAACCTATTACAAACCGTGAAATTCAGCAGCAGCTCCTAGCTACCTTTGATGACCTGGTTTCCCTGTTAGGCACAGTGGGTCATCCTAAGCGACTGCGAATACTCATTTCTTTACTTGAGGGACCGCAGACTTTCAAAGGGCTTCGAGCTGAGACTACTCTCCAAAAATCGGCCTTAGCCAGCCATCTGGCAAAGCTTGGGGAGAAAGGGCTGATTCAGAAAATCAGTCATGGGACTTATGAGTTAGCAGATGCGGGTCGCAGTTATCTCCTCGTTCTTGCGCAGTTCTTCGGATCCCCAGAGGATTTAGAGATGTCCTTACAACGGATGCGGGGAGCGAGAAGCTTTCTTGGACGTAGAGATGACTAATATTCCGATAATAAACGGAATATTCCGTTTCTGAAAGAATATTTTTATAGTGGAACCCCCATAACCGACCAACTAGTGGTGAACCATATTGACGGAAATGCATGGATATTGTGGATACCATTGCCACTTATGCGCAGCGCGTTCAGATGACAAAGAAACCCGCCAAAAACTCGTGGATGGCTGGCGAAAATATTTTGGACACCAGAACTACACGGCGGAGAACGTTCGCTGTGATGGTTGCAAGGCAGATGGGAGGCTCGCAGACAAGGAATGCCCAGCCCGCCCCTGCGCTAAAGCAAAGGGTATTGAGTACTGCATGTTGTGCGACGAGTTTGCCTGCGATAAGGTGAAACGGCTAATGGGAAGCCGCAATGGAATGCTCTGCTACCACATGCCACGAACCGCGCCGGTGACTGAAGACGAGTACAACCTGTGTATGCGCCAGTTCGACAATATGCCCTTCATCATCAAGATCCTTATGGAGCACGGGAAGGTCCCCGCTTGGTGGCACAAATCCGAATAACCCCCTTCCGTCCTGTACCAAGTCTATGAGGTACAAATCATGCCAAGAACCGAAACCTATCAGATCCATCCCATTGGGTACATCCATCAAGGTGACGATGCAGTGACCCTCAAGCTGTTGAAATCCTATGCCCCTGCTCTACGACATCTGGACAAGTATAGCCACGTCATGGTCTTCTGGTGGGCAACCAAACACGATAACCCTAAATCACGAGCAATCACACAGACCGAGCTGCCCTACTCCCCTGGCACGATAGCGGGGGTCTTTGCCTGTCGGGCAGAGTATCGCCCCAACCCCATCGCGATGACCGTGTGTAAAATCCTTAACGTTGATGAGGCTCAGGGCATCGTGAAACTCGCCAAAATCGATGCCTTTGAAGGAACCCCCATTATCGACCTGAAAGGCTACATCCCTGTCTGCGACCGCGTCCAAGAGCTGAAGGTTCCCGAGTGGTATGACGGATGGCCGGAATGGTTGCCCCCGGATGGACTCGGACTAGATTAATAGGGCGGCGAGTAGAGATTAAGCGAGGTGAGCCTGTTGAGTGGCAAATCAATTCTCGTTAAGTGGTGGGGGCACTCTGGCTTCCAAATCACAGCAAACCAGTGCGTCGCCTACGTTGATCTGTACATGGCGAAGAAGTACAAGCAGTTAGTCGGAGCGCCTACAGCGAAAGCGGACCTATACTTGGCAACGCACCATCACAATGACCATTTTCATCCAGAATCACTGAAACTCGTTAAAACCCGGGAAACGAAGGTGATTGCTCCTGAGAAATGTAAACCCAAAGTTGCGGGACCGTGTCATTCATTGAAACCCGGTGAATCCCTGCACCATAAGGGATTCCAGATTCAGGCTGTCCACGCCTATAACATCACCCGCATGCGTTCACCGGGAAACCCGTATCACCCGAAAGGAGATGGGGTGGGCTATCTCATCACGGTGAACGCCAAAACCATCTACCACGCTGGTGACACAGACCTTATCCCTGAGATGCAAGAACTGGGACAAATCGACCTAGCCTTACTGCCCACCGGTGACACGTACACGATGGACAATCTTGAAGCGGCAGAAGCTGCCCTTCTAATCAAACCACGGATTGTAGTGTCCATGCATCGCTGGGACACCGACCCCAAGCCCTTCAAGAGCCACATCGAAGCTGAATCAAAAATTAAGGTGCTCCTATTGACCGAAGGCGACGAATATCGCCTTTGAATGGATGCTTCTTGGAAGAGGTTTGACTTTGACTATCAAACCTATCGTGACGGTCGTTTCCGAAGAAACCAAAATCCTTCGACT
>JABXGV010000322.1 GCA_016550485.1 archaeon | reverse complement strand
CTAACTTCCTACACTGGCGTTTTTAGTGATTTACCAAATTCGGTAATGGCGTGAGCTAGTTTTTCCGGTTGCTGCATCTGGATTGAGTGGCTTGTCATGTAAATTACTCTGTATTCTGCATTAGGGATATTGTCTCGGAGGTACTCACCCCATCGGATAGAAAAGGTCTTGTCCTGAGCACACTGAATCACCAGCGTTGGTGCTTGTATCTCTCCTAACCGCTCCTCCACATTGAAGGCTATTGCTGCACCCTGAGCGTACCCGTGACTAACCAAGTTCTCTTGGCATTGATTGATGTCCGCCCTCAGTGTCTCCAACATACCGGGGGTTGAACGCAATACCTCAGGATTTTCATAATAAATCTCTAACTGCTTTTCAATCACTTGTTCAGGTGGTAACCCATGCAGTTGTTGACTCACCTCGACTTGTGCCATCGCCGCCTCGACATCTACCCTAGGCGCCGTGCAGATAAGGATGAGCCCTCGGACTCGTTCAGGCGCATCAAGGGCAATTTGCTGGGAAATGAATCCGCCCAGGCTATGCCCCGCGACGATACACTGGTCAATACCCAATTCGTCTAAAAGCCCAACCATATCTTGGGCAAACATCTCGACCGAGTAGTGGATGAGGGGTTTATCGGATTTTCCGTGCCCCCGAAGGTCGGGAAGGATCAGTCGGAAATGCTCCTGAAGATGGGGACGTACAAACCGCCAGTTTCCAACATAGCTCGTTACTCCATGGATGAGCAGCAGGTCATCGCCCTGCCCATCTAGCTCATAATATAGTTTAATGTCACCAACCCGCGCATATGGCACCCGAAACACCTACCTGCTAGAAGAGGAACCTCTGATTAATCCCTTTCGTTTTAGCCTGCACCTCTCTAAATCGTAAACCTAATATTCACAGACTCACTAGAATCAGGTCAGGCTGGACCGATGGAGGTGGCAAACCTATTCTCTGCAGATTTAAATTAGCTAGAGTGAAACCACATTGGAAGCATTCCTCCCGATACTCATATGTATTATCTAGAATGATGCAGAGAATTCAACACAGACAATCACAATTCATCGGAAAAGTAGCTAATAGGAGTTCTCTTGGATGATTAGCTTAATTAGTTTACAGATTCCCTCCCAAGTAATGGGCTTCATATTCTTTATTGTTATAGCGGTTGCGGTGTTGATAGCGTGTAGAAAAGAAGCTTGTTCCGGTAGTGAAAGACGATCCCAAAGCAAAGCCAGACCTGTTACTCCACCTCCGCCACGAACACCGGAATGGCTCCCGTCCCGCCAACAGGTCATCGCCCAAACCTGCCCTTGTGGTAAATTGAATAGCCCATCCGCGGAGCAATGCTGGAGCTGCAACGAACCACTAGCCTCTCTTCAACCCGAACTCCACACCTTCGATTCAGCACGGCGATGCTCGGTGTGCGCCTACTATCTCTACGCAGGGGACAGCATCGTGATTACTCCCTGCTGCCACGCGCAGGGTCACACGGAACACCTCCAAGATTGGGTCAGAACTAAGGGCTCCTGCCCCAGCTGCGAAGAAAGCATCAAAGTCACAGACCTCCTCCGTGTTCTGCCACCAGGTCAGCGGCCACCTTCGCGACTCTGGAAACCCTCTGAACAACAAATTGTCGTCCTTGTATGCAAATGCGGAAAGGCAAACAACCCAGATGAAACCATCTGCTGGAGCTGTAATGAATCACTGGCAGAAGCGAAACGGGAAACGCAGAAAGTAAAGGCAGCTCCTAGCTGTGTTGTCTGCGGCTACGAAATCACCCCCGCTGAGCCAATCGCAATATGCCCCAACTGTCTGGCACAGGGGCACAAAACACATTTACAGGCAATCATAAAGGCTAAGGGTACCTGCCCCACCTGTGGGCAGCGTTTAAGAACAACCCAGTTACTCGTCACAAAATCCCAGACAACACATCATCCCCGGAGATAACACTAATTGCAGGTCCCATACCTTCCCTATGCCATCTTTTCAGCAATCATAATGGGAGTATGCTATCTCTGCCGATTCATTCTACAGAGACGGGGAAGTGCACCCAAAGCTCCAACTCCCCCTGATAGCCAACAACCTGCCCCTCCTCAAGAGCCTTCTGCTGGAAGACGCCACGTCAGCACCAGTATTCCCGGCAGCAAACAGTCAATACCCTATGAGCTCCCCACCCCAAGAAAGTGGAGCCCCTCCCAGAAACGAGTCCTAGTCCTCCTCTGTGGAAATTGTGGAAAGATGAATAACACTGCGCAAACGGTATGTTGGCACTGCAAGGCTGACCTCGCCGGTGCCGCTCAACACACTCATACCTTCAAGACAAATACCCACTGCGCCGTCTGTGCCTTCTGGCAATACCCAGAAGATCCTATCTCTTTGACCCCCTGCTGTCAGGCCCAGGGCCATACCGCGCACCTAATTGATTTCGTCAGGACTAAGTATGCCTGTCCGAGCTGTAACCAGAAACTCATACAAACCCAGCTCCTCCATGTCTTTCGATCGGATAAAACCCTGCGGGCTCCCATCGACTTCCGATTCAAAGTCCTTGTCTGTAGCAAATGCAAACAATGGAATAACCCCCGGGAGGAGACCTGCTGGAAGTGCCACACATCGCTGGTCACAGCCAAAGCCCAAACCCACGCCACCACATCAATCACCAGCTGCGTCGTCTGCGGCTACGGAGTGACGACAGACGAGGTAGCCGCGATATGCCCCAAATGCCATGCCACCGGTCATCACACCCACATGCACGAATATGTCAGGGCAAAGGGAAGCTGCCCAATCTGCAAACTGAGAATGCGCCCAACCCAGCTGCTAATTACTCTATAATCTATATAGTCATCTAGGTGACAACTCCTGTTACAATTCTTAGACCCAGCATTCGATGAATACATAATCTTCGTTATCATCGCTGTTATCTACGTGATTTACAGAGTATTGAAATGGCTGAGTGATAACTCTGGTAGAGGGTCTAGACGTAGCAGGCGTGAGCCTCGATCATACATACCCCCGTATGAGACACCGTCTGAGGAACCCCCTGAGGTGGAGCTACCTCCCACTATTCGACGGTCACGAAGTCCGCGTTGGCGAGCATCAGAACATAAAGTGACCGTAGCAGTCTGTACGAGCTGTGGGAAATGGAACAATCCTGCTAAGGAGGGCTGCTGGAATTGTAACAGCTCTCTCGCTGAGGCGGCTCACCATACTCAGATAATAGAAACCTCTCGGTATTGTGCGGTCTGCAAGGATGGGATTTATCCTGGAGAGAGGATTGTGTTGTGTCCTAATTGCCAAGCGCAAGGACATCACGATGAATTCCTTGAATTCTTAAAGGTTAAACTCGAATGCCCAGAATGCGGTCAGCGCCTCCGTCCCTCCCAGCTATTAGACGCAGAACCCCTTGGATAGAGCAGTCTTCTGAGAGGGACTAAAGGAAGTAGGTGCGTGGGAGCTTGGTAATCCTCTTCGCTCCTTTGCCTGTGGCCACTACGTTTTCCTCGATTCGTACGCCGCCGATTTTCAGGTAATAGAGCCCTGGCTCGACGGCAAAGACTGCATTCTCGTGGATGGGTTGTGGGAGGAGTGAAAGGCGGGGTAATTCATGGACATCCAACCCGATACCGTGACCCAGCCCGTGAAGCATGCCCTCCTTAATACCTGGGGTGCGATGGGCTGCGGCGAAGCCATCTCGTTCAAGGGAATCAGCCATGGCATCCACCAGCTCTGTTGAGGTTCCACCCACCCGTACCGCATCAATGGACGCGTCCAGTGCGGATTCTACCGCTTCAAACATCTTCTTCAGCTTGGGAGACACACTCCCACGTACAACCGTGCGGGTGATGTCGGCGTGGTAGCGCTCCTCGATGAGGCGTGGATAGATGTCGATTATGATTGGCTCATTGGCTTTGAGCTTGTCCGTACGCTGCCCAATATTATGCCAATCTGCACCACTTTTCCCTCCAGCTACAATGGATTCTTGGCTGTTCTCGGAGGAATTGTCGACCAAGGCGTGTTCAATGATCTGCTTTAAGACACCAACCGTCAGGGGTTTCCCCTTATGGAGGAGCACCTTGTTTGCGCCTATCTTGGCGTTCTTAATCACCTTGATTACCTGCTTGAATGTCGCTTCGGTCGCCCGGCTCGCCTTCGCTATCGCCTTCTGCTCTGCAGCATCCTTTGTTTCCCGGGCCTCTAAGAAGAGGTCGTTCACACACTTGGTCATCATGCCACTCCGGTGCAGGTCCTCAACTACCTGGGCGTCAGTTTCCCGGGG
>JABXGV010000321.1 GCA_016550485.1 archaeon | reverse complement strand
TCGATAGACTGCTACGTGGTATTGGTTCAGCTTTTCTTCGGGAATCATGTGGTTTCGGAGAATCACCCCTCCTAGCACGCCACCTCCCGACTCCGGAGAAGAGAGTAACTTCTCTGGAACCAATAGCGGAAGAAGTAGTTAAGTTCATCACAACAAAGGGGACAGGAATCAGCAAACAAATGATTAGGGGAAACAGACCCCAATTCCATCCCATGGTTAGACCCGGTCCTGACGAAGTCAAAACGATACCAATAAGTATGAAGAACAATAAAACACCGGAAAATCCACAAAAACCACCCCTAGGGATACTCTGCCAATGAGAAGTAAGGGGCCAGACAATTAGCAGAAATGTGGCCGGGATTCCAGCCATAAACACCCAGGGGAAGGAGATGGGAAAGAAGATACTGAAAAGAATCCACGTCATCAAAGAAAGAACAATACAACCAATATGGACAAGCTGCCAGACCCTCATTGTACTCCTTTCATCACCAACTCGCAGTGATAAAAATCCTTAGTTTATAACACTACACGCCCACAGCCAAACGACAGACAGAATTTTTACCAACCACTGCAGACAATGGAAGGGTGTCTAAATGAAAGAAACAACAACACTGCAAGGGCAATGACGCAGAAATGTTCAATCGGCGCTAGTGCTACACCAACTTTGAAGCGTCTTGGGCTATTAGCGAACTTGGGCAGAAGAGCATCGGAATCATAATGCTTCGGGAATGGCTCTAAGATGTACCCAAATACTCCCATAGCAATCTGTAACATCAAGATCACCAGAAAGAGGAAACCAGCAAGAAACATTTCGATATAAATGAAGAATCCTCCAGTTTCTCCTGCTTTGTTGAATCACTTAATAACGTAATTCCTCCCACTAATTCTTCATTATGCGAGTCTTCAAACGAGAGCTCACGGAAACCCACGACGTCGGTGCCGAGTGGCCAACCTTTGTAGGTTGCGTAGAACTCGGGGAATCCTTTGTCATCGAAACCACTAACCAGGAGTGCACACCCAACGGGCCGGTTGAGATCCGTGGCGTGAAAGCCGGGGACACTGTAGCCATCCATATCGAGAAGATCGAATTGGTTGAACCCTTCTATGCGCCCAATGGCGGCCCCTTTTTTGAAGGGATGGGCGAACGCGTTCCACTTGATTATCGGGAGGGCTACTTCTACTGGCCTCACCACTTTCGCCTCAAAGCGAATCCCTCGGTAGGCAACATCGCCATCTTACCCGTCCCTTCAGAGGAAAATCTGGCGGTCTGTCGAATCATCGCCTTTGGACCTGATACGGGGAAACAAAACCCTTACGGGTGGCGAACCCTTGTGCGTGCCCCGCGTGGCAAGCACTGCCACCAGGATTGTTGGGCCATCACCGAGGGCGCGATCGTCCACATGAAAGCGCAAGTGGATGGGCTAGGACTCTGTATGGATGATGTCCATGGCTACATTGGACAGGGGGAAGTCGCCTTCGACGGCATCGGGGTCTACGCCCGGGTCCAGACCCGGGTCGAACGCTCACAGGAGTGGCATGTGGATTGGCCTATCATCGAAACGGAGGACGAGATTATGGTCTTTAGCTCCTACACCTCTACCTATGCCCACCGCCCACGCCTTCGATACGTCGACATCATACGAACCGCCTATTGGGCGCTACGCGATGTAGTCGCCGCCAAGATCCAGGGGTCCATCGACGAGGCGAATACGATTGTGGCCACCGCAGCTGATATCCGGAACTGCGCCCTCTACGGGTTAGGCGATTACATCCAAAAGGAGGGAAAGAGTGACCAGCCCGATTCTGATATTGCTGTAGTAGCGTGTCTGCCCAAACATGTCTTCATGGATGAGTGAATATAGTGATTCCTGCAGGCAAAGACGAACTTACCCAACTCCTCCAACAGTGCACACAATTGTTAGAGCAATATCGTACTGGCGATACGGAAGCCCGGTCCAAGCTAGAACAACCCCTACAGCAAATCACCCACACCCTTTACTATCAAGCCCAACTGCACAGCCAGCATCTCCAGCTAGACCAGGCCCTTGAGCTGTTCACCGTAGTACTGGATTGTTTCCGAACCCTAGGTAACCGCCGTGCCGAAGGCGCCGTGCTAAACGAACTCGGACTCGTCCACCACCACCTCCGCCAATACACGACGGGGCGGGACCACTTCCTACAAGCCCTCCAAATCGCCCGGGAAGCCCGAGACCATAGGGGCGAAGCTTTTGCCCTCAACAACCTCGGACTCGCCTACCTGAAACTCGGGCAACACCAGGAGTCACTCCTACACTATCTGCAGGCCCTCTGGATTCTGCAAGAAATAGATGACCAGCATGGTCTGGGCAACACTTTCTGCAACATCGGTATATTGTATCACGAGTGGGGTAAGCAAGAAGACGCGCTCGATACTCTCAAGAAGGCTCTGGAAATTCTCCAGTCGTGTGGCGACAGGGGCGGCGAAGCCCTCGCCCTCCACTACCTAGGACTCGCTCACCAAGCACTCCGACGATACCAGGAAAGCCTCGCTTACTTCGAAAAGGCCGGTGAGCTACTCCAGGACTTGGGTGACCGAGAAGGCCACGGCATCGAACTCCACAGCCAGGCAGAAGTTCTTCACGAGCTGAAACAATACCGAGAAGCTCTAACCCGATATCGCCAGGCCCTCACCCTCCTCACCGAGAGAGCTGACTGCTTGGTAGGAATGGGCGCCACCCATGAAGCTCTCGGGGACACTGAAGAAGCCATCGCCTGCTACCACCGTGCCCTCGTCGCGGACCCAGGCAACAAACAAGCATCAGAAGGGCTCAAACGACTCCAAGGGACTTCTCCTAACTAACCACTCCTTCTGCGGTATTAGCGGCAAGTCCAGGACATAAATGGAAGCATCACACAGGTACTTCGAGGATTTTTGAATGGAGTATCACAGCGATGGAATGAATGATTATGAGTAGAATCTTCATACTCAGCATACTCACCCAAACATAGGGGAGCCGCCTTCACCCCCGTCATTTTTTTCTTGGGAACCCTATCTATTCAAGGATTTGGGCTCCTGTTCGGTTTGATATCCGCTTAAAACGGTCTTAAAAAAAGAGTAGAAGCGGGGCGAAAGGTGTACCGGAACCCCTGCTATCTGGTTCTGTGGATGAGTTGAGTGGAATGCATTAAGCCCCGCATCTGCGACGTTGTGATATTTGTTCCTAGTCCTTACGTGTAAAGGCATAAGCTAGAAAGATCAAAGCGATGATTGCGATGGGCACTAGTCCCCACAGAAACGCCGTTAGCCACGTAATTATCCAATCATTGAAGGTCCATGAATTCAGGGGAAGAGTCCATTTGCCCTGAATCCACACAATGATTAACCAAAACACGGCTATGATAAATGAGCAGCCGCCACCTTCGCTTGCGGTTCTCCGGCGTCTTCCGCCTTGATACTCTTTCTGTTCCTCAGGGGTGAGTTTCCTCCACCACAGGACGAACACTATGATGAAGAAGGGGATTAGCCATGTAGCAACGAAGATGAGCTCCCAGATCAGCAGATTTATGCAAAAGGCGAAGAAGTGGGCGACGGACCATGCTCCGATTGTCGTTGGTACGAGGGTGGTCGCTTGGGCTAGGGCTGCATACCAGAAGAACACATATGCCCCGACGATTACAGCCAGGACAACACCTAGGGCCATTGCCAGTGTCATTTTCCAGTGTTTTCGTACAAACTTGGCAGCCGATTTGAATTCTCGTTCATCTTTATCTGTCACAATTTTGAACTCCGAAGACTTAATTGGGATATGTTCATTGCTTTGTTAATTGTATTATTTAATCTTTTACGGAGGAAACCTCCGTGTTATATCAAAAACCAATGAATCCCTTGGAGCAAGATTTACGATAACAAGACACTATGACTGTTAACGAACTGGGGTTTGGTGGATGAGTTTTTCTAGCTGGACCTCTGCGTAGGTAGGTGAGAAGGACCGGCATTGTTGGGGAATCAGTGCCTCAGCGTGGGTGATGTGTGGGGACTGCCTGATGTCATCGAGGACAGGGTCGAGACGGTCGATTTTGTCGACGGTGAAGAGATGGAAGGACACCGGGGCTGAAGCAGAGGCATACGAGTACCAGTATTCGTCTGGGAATTGGCGTTGGAGCCATCGAGTCACTTCGAAGCGGTCGGTGGTCACATCGTTGTAGTGGATTTTTAGAACGCACCCCGTGTGATTAGTAGTGGTAGAGCTGATGTGGAAGCTGATAGTGGCGATGAAAGGAGCACTGTTCATAGCGTATTGGCTCACAGACGCGCTGTGGTAGAAACGTGGGGGAATTGCCCCGTCGGGATGTAGGATTTTCTTCACCAGGCTTCGTATGCGCCGCGAAGAAGAGCCACTTACACGTGCGAGTTCCCTGTAGCTAAGGCGAGGATTGGGCCAGAACCATTTGAGGATTTTCAGGTCAGTGGACGTCAGGCGGCACTTTCGGCCGGGCTCTCGGAGGAGGATATGAGATTCAACGGATTTGACTCCATGTTGCTGGCGGCAGTAGCGTCCAATCTCTGCGAGTTCTGTAGTGTTGAGGAAGTGTGCGAAGAAACGTAACGGGCCATCCAAGTCAGTGTGACCAAAGTATATGCGCGGGTGCGCCCCGATAACCTCAAGGAGCGTGGATTCAGAGTGGTAACCGTCTACCTTAACTAACAACATAACCTCATCTTCACCAAAGAACGCGGGAGTAGGGATGAGATTGAAGTCGACGATCACCTTCGCTGTGATGAGCCTCTTCAACCGTCTTCGAATGGTTTGGGAACCCGCACCCAAGCGTTTACCAAGCTCCCCGTAGGATAGACGACAGTTCCCCAGTAATTCGAGGAGTATTTGCTTGTTAAGCGTATCTAGCTTAACTTTCCTGGTAGACAGCCTTATCACTCCATAAGATTCGTTTCGGACCCGACAAGTGTATTAGGTTCTGTAGGGGGAAAAATGCGTTGATTTTGCTTAAAAGTTCTCATAGTGACGGTTCTTCGCCAAAAACATAATAGTCGTGTGTGGAAGAAGGTACCCGATGACTACGCGAAGTGATAAGGACCGCACACACCCACCGGCACCAGCGGAAATCCAATTAGCCCTAGGCTCTTGCTTCTCCCTCTGGAAGCGTCTGACCCACTTCGTCGAGAAGACCTACCAAGCAGAGGGCGTCTGGAGCACCTGGGGCCCAGCCGGGTATGGCTGGGGGTTCCGCTACAAATACAGGGGCAGGTCGCTGACAGCCTTCTACCCCCAGAAGGAACACATCATCATACAGGTCGTCCTCAGCAAGGCACAAGCTGAGCGTGCTCTCCAGCTCGAACTCGGGGAGAAGGTATCGCTTATGTTGCGGGAGTCCCCTCAGCTGCGCGATGGGCGTTGGCTCTTCATCCCAGTGAACAGCGAATCGGATGCTAGGGATGTGGAGGCGCTGCTGTTGGTAAAGATGCCACCACCTCGGTGATAAGATTATCAATCATCGTTCTATAAACGCCTGACCAGCAAATTGAGAACTAAGTGATTCTCTTAGTGAGCTTACACTACAATAGCTCTAAGCTTACATTTTCCGTCGATGATTTCCTGTGACTCGATTCGTACTGTCTTTTTCATCGCGGTATGAATCATTCCAGCGATTAAGCTTGTTATGAAACAGGGGGGTAGGATTCCAGGGCGTTTTTCGACCAGGATATCTCGTGTCGTCGAGAACATACAGTTCTCTATAACATAAGTAAACCCCGAGTCGGAGACATCAGAGGTGACAACGGGTCCTGTAAGCCCTCCTTGCGTCGCTAGCTGTGACAGGAATACGACGATGGAGGGAATATCACCTGGTAGTTCTTGTTGATCTCCAGCAGCTGCAAGCGCCGCTCCGAGAAGCCGGAACAGAACCTCCCGTAGTCCGTCGTAACGCGCCGAGACCAACGTGGTCACAATATTGGGGTGTATACCCAGTTCATAGAGTGCCTCAACCATGGCAGCATTGTTTATGTTAAAGACCATCTCACGAAATCGTACCTGTATTTCTGATAAAGGACCCACTTGATTCACCCTCATTCAAAAGGCAATGCAGGAGTTAGTCCTAATATAATTGTGATTATTTAAAACCAATACTATAATGAGCCTGAATCCGATGCCAGAGATGTGGAGGTGCTGAGGGTTGTATGCGTGGATTTTTATGATGCATTTCTCTAACCGTTGGCATGGTTCAATCAAAGCTACTAGCGTATCTCCAACGGCGGTTCCCTGAGCACCAGAAGGTAGCGATTCGTGATTTCCGCTCAGTCGGGGAGGGGTGGGAAACCCGAATTCATGGGTTCACCTGGGACTACACATCACATGATGAAGCCGTGTCCCAGAAAATCATTATCCGCATGTTCCCAGGGTGTCTAGGAACCCGCAGAGCCAGCCATGAATTTCAAGTGATTCGCACGCTCTACGAGCTAGGGTATCCTGTTCCGAAGGTGCATCTAGTGGAAACCAAAGCGGATCCAGTGGGGATGCCTTTCATCCTCATGGATTTGATTGAGGGGTCCACGATGGACCAGCTGTTCAGATCGGGGTCACCTGACCAACATTCGGAGCTGATCAGCCTGTTTGGTGACCTATTCCTCCGCCTACACCGCTTGGCATGGCAGCCCTTCAACTTCGATGAAATGGAAATCGACGCCACTGACCCTTTTCTCTACATCCGTCACACCCTCTCCGAAATCGAGGACAGAATCAATAATTATAACCTCGAAGTCCTCCGCCCAATCCATACGTGGCTTCAGAAGCGTTCGACCCAGGCGTCCTGTGAGCAGCTCTCCATCACTCATGGTGACTTCCATCCCAATAACATCCTCATCGATAAAGCTGGGGCACCCTACGTGATTGACTGGACAGCTGCCCATATTGCCGATGCCCGTGAGGACCTTGCGTGGTCGTTACTGTTAGCGCGGACCTTTAGAGGGCCGGA
>JABXGV010000320.1 GCA_016550485.1 archaeon | reverse complement strand
TGAGCGACTGATAAACATACGGTTGGGCTTGACTCAGAAAGATGACACACTCCCCAAGCGCTACTTTGATGACCCCGCGCCCTTGAAGACGGCGAAGGGGCATCACATCGACAGACACGAATATGAGAAGATGCTCGCACGCTATTATAAGCTCCGCGGCTGGGATGAACACGGTATGCTCCCACAGGAGCGAGTACAAGAGCTGGAGGGGATTGAATGAAGTACTTGTTCATCTATCCGGAACGTTGCACCGGCTGCCGTTTGTGCTCTCTCGCATGCTCCTTGTCCAAATTTGGTGAGTGCAACCCACGTAAAGCCGCGATTAGCGTCGTGCGCGACGAGTTTGAAGGATTCGAGTTTCCAGTGGTTTGTTTTCAATGCCAAGACGCGCCCTGCATCGCGGTATGCCCACAAAATGCCCTTTCAAACGACGAGGGTTTTGTGAAGCGGAATGAGGACCGCTGCATTGGCTGTCGGCTTTGCGCCGTTGTCTGCCCCTTCTCAGCCATCACCACACATGGCAAGGAACTCATCCAATGCAACCTCTGCGATGGAGATCCCCAGTGCGTCAAGTATTGCTCGACAAAGGCTATTGAGTATGCTGAAGAAACGCAGCAGGCAATGCGGCGCCGAAAGGAACTTCTCGCACGCGTCATTAATATGGGAAAGTGACAAGCGTAAATGCACAAAAGCTATTTGTAGGATTACTCCCCACTCCTGCCTTAGTTCGACGAGAGCGAGGGATAACTAATGTCTGATTCAGCCGACCGGGTCATTTCAGAACAGTTTTTAAGAGGAATAGTCTGCTCTAAGCGTTGGGGAGATGAAAATGCTGACTGAAACACATTCGAGTTGGATTGAACGGTATGCGTTGACTGTGTACTTTGTTTTAGCCTTTGGGTTGACATGGGGCTTGTCGATTCTGGCGACGCCAGATTTCCTGCCCTTCCAAGTTCCCGTTGCGATTCGTATCTTTAGTGGAGTCATGCTACATTGGGGACCGTGTCTGGCAGCGGCCATAGTAGTAGGAAGAGCTAGTGGTCGACTAGGAATCCGTGAATTGTTTGGCCACCTTCGCGATTGGCGAGTTGCTATTCATTGGTATCTCTTTGTGCTAGTATTTCCCCTACTTCTTCGGCTGATCGCTGTGAGTCTGAACATTCTACTAGGGGGGGCGCCTCCAGCATTCGCCAGCAGCCTTTACATTCCGGGCATCCCTTCCGTACTCATATTAGGCTTTGTAGTTCTTGGTATTTTCCTCCAAGCAGGTTTAGCAGAGGAAATTGGCTGGCGGGGGTATGCCCTCCCGAAGCTCCAAACTCGCTCAAACGCACTGATCTCAAGCCTGGTCCTTGGCTTGCTGTGGGGGTTTTGGCATTTCCATCCAGCGAACTGGCCTGCTCTGCTCCCTATTGGTTTTTGGTACATGCTCCTAGTTATCCCTTATACGATTGTTTTCACCTGGGTGTACAACAACACGAAGAGCTTGCTCATCGCTGTTTTGTTTCACACAGCATCCAATACTTCCGATGTTCTAGTACCCATCGTGCCAGGAGTGACTGCTACTGTCGATATGGCGCCCCTTATTGTGCTTACTATCTTGATGTGGATTGTAGCCATGACCCTCATCATTGCATTCGGATATAAAACACTCCAAAAGGAAGAAGGCTTGACAGCTTCTTAGGCACAAGCGCAGTAATTTGTGAGAAGTGGCTAGTAAAACCAAGTATTGACAAGTGGTTTTCTTTTTATTATACTGCTAAGGTCAGAGGGCAGACCTTTGCCTTGCTTACTTTCTTTTTAGTAGTGATTGCCACATCAGGTGAGAAAGTAGCTTGTCTTTTCGCAGTGCATCTAGCCATTCGCCAATATCTGCACCAGTTCTGTGTGCCTGCAGAATGAAGCCTGCATTGCGGAGGTCCCCAACGGATTGGTATCCCAGGACTCTGCCATCACGTAGTAGCAGTTTACGAAACACCTTGCCACGACGTACTTGGAACGTTTCACATGAACCTGCTTCTGCAGAAGTTAGACCGATACTGAGAACTGGTGTATCGAAGATATTGATGAGGTTCATGGTGTCGGAGCCGTCGTAGGGTTTCTGCAGTCCGAGCATATTCTGACCAGCGATGCGGCCCTGGGCAATGGCGTTAGGCCAGATGGCGTTGACTTTGGGGGTGTTCGTGGCGCGGTCCAATGCCTCAGCGACATCCCCGGCTGCGTAAATGTTTGAAACGCTGGTGCGCATGTACTTGTCGACAAGAACTCCAATATTTGTTTTCACCTTAGTCCCTTTGAGTAAGGAGAGGTTGGGGCGAACTCCAGCTGCAGCCACCACAAGATCACAGGGAATCTGATTCTCACCTACCTGTACGCCTTCTACCTTCTGGTCACCTGTAATGGCGTCTACGGTAGAGGAAGTTCGGACATCCACATGGTTGCTGCGGAGGAGCTGCATCACGATTTCAGCAGTATCTTCATCGAGCATCCGTGGCAGAACACAATCCTCCCTTTCGATAATGGTGACTTGCACCCCGAGCGTGTGTAACGCGATGGCACATTCTGTGCCAACAAATCCTGCCCCGATAACTGCTGCTGCCTTAATCTGCTTGCTTCGGGCAAGGATGGCCTCGCTATCCTTGAGGCTAGCGAGGGTTACGACACCCTCCTTGTCCAATCCGGGAATGGGTGGCAAGACGGGAGAGGAGCCCGTGGCGACCAAGAGTGCGTCATATGATAGTGCGGTTCCATCAGCAAGAACAAGGCTATTTGACTCGGGCTTGACCTCCGTAGCTGTTGTTCCTAGACGAAGCTCAACTCCGATATCCTGGAAGAACTGGGGAGAGAAGCGGTCAAGGCTTGTTCCGTCGATTTCGCCAGCGATATAGAAGGGAAGTGCGAAAAGCGAGTAGAACTTGGTGTCCCTCGACACCACAACAACATCAGCGTCTAGGTTGTTCTCCCGAATCGCTTGGGCAGCACTGAGTCCCGCTGCACCACTACCTACAATTACGAAGCGCACCACTATTCACAGCAACCCACTACGTGTTGAGACAACATAAAAGATGTGCCATTTCCAGCATTGTAGTATATTTTTAGGGACTTGAAGGTATAGCTGAGACAGGTGAACCATTTGGAAATCCGAAAAGTTGCAGTAATTGGCGCTGGACTCATGGGCCATGGTATAGCCCAAGTGGCAGCACAGGTTGCCGGATACGAAGTACACCTCAAAGATATCAAACAAGAGTTTCTAGATAAAGGAATGGACCGCATAAAGTGGAGTCTTGGGAAACTAGTGGAAAAGGAGAAACTCACACAAAAAGACGCTGATGCGGTGATGGAAAGAATCCATCCGACCCTTGATATGAAGACGGCGGTTGGGGAAGCGGATATTGTCATCGAAGCCGCACCAGAGAAACTCCAGCTCAAACAGACGCTCTTCGAAGCCTTTGACGAGTTTGCTCCAGATCATGCTGTTCTTACATCGAATACATCGTCCATCTCCATAACCGAGATAGCCAAAACGACCAAGCAACCCGACAAGGTTGCAGGTATGTACTTCTTCAATCCGCCCCAGCTCATGAAGCTTGTTGAGATTGTGCGAGGCGAGAAGACTTCAGATGTAACTGTTGAGGTTATTACTATAGTCTCGCAGAAGATGAGGAGGGAGACTGTCCTTTGTCATCGAGACAGACTGGGGTTCATTGTGAACCATATTTTGGTTCCTGCTTTGTTGGATGCGATTCGCCTTGTTGGGGAGGGTGTTGCGAGCCTTGAGGATATTGACAAGGCAATAAGGTTGGGGTTGAATTGATTTATGGATCCACTGAAATTAGCGGACTATGTTGGTTTGGATACAACCTTGTCTATCTCGAGGGTGTTTCAAGAGGGACTCAACAAGCACAGGTATGAACCCCCTGCTCTGCTTTAGAAGATGGCGAAAGAGGGAAAGCTCTGTCGTAAGACTAAACAAGGATTCTTCGATTGGGCAGGTAGTAAATCTTCTACTAGCTATTCCCCATTTGTTACTAAGACCTCCAATGCAATTATTATTGAGGGAGGTTTATAGAGCTGGAGGAGAAGGAGTAAGTATGAATGGTAAGGAAGAGCCCTTGGAACAACTTGAAGCGCGGATACAGGGATATTTCCGCAAGATAAGAGCAGCAGACTTGAGGGTAGATGACCGGACCGAGGAGCGAAGAAAAGCGGGCGTAGAAGCGTACTACGCTTTATTCGAGATTGAGGACCCACGCGCTGTACCCCTCTTACTTGAAGCCCTAGGAGATAAAGACGAATACGTGCGATGCGCAGCAGTCTACGCCTTGGCAGGGATTGGAGACACCCAAGCCGTACCGTTCTTAATTCGAACCTTGGGGGATGAGGATAAAAGCGTGCGACGCGCCGCTGTCTATGCTCTAGGCGAAATTGGCGATACCCGAGCAATAGTCCACCTTGTCAGTACATTTCACCGTTATAACGACGAAGGACTAAGAGCCTTAACCAAGTTTGGCAAGGCAGCATCACCACCACTCCTCGAAATCCTCCAAACCCACCACGACCATTACAGACGGCTGGCAGCGGCTGGAGCACTGGCTGCCATCGGTGACCCCCGCGCCATAGAGCCTATTCGACAGGCGATAAAAGGAGAAAAGACTCCGATTGATAAGTGGGGGTTTCAGCGTCACCTTCGAACCCTTGAAGAACACGGGCTGTCACCGGAGAAGCGGTGGCTAAAGCGCATGGCGGAACGCGCCGCCGAGTGCGAGCTGATGGGTCAGGAGTTAACAATAGAACTATCCAAAACAAAGGGGTTCGCTAGAGACGAACAGGTCCGGGATGTCGCCCTGCCCCATCTAATCGCTCAACTCCGCAGGTCCATGCACACACAAAATCATATGATGGTAGATTTCACGCTTGACGCCCTCGGGTGGATGAGTGACACACGCGCCGCCGAAGCAGTAATAGAGAGCTTTCCCAACACGTCTCCACCGCACACCACGAATGACTGCCGCGAACACTGTGTTGTCGCCTTGGGAAGAATCGGTGACCCTATCGCGGTGCCACTCCTTGGGGAGATCCTTGAGGGCGATCAGTACAAGTGGGTGCGAGCCCGCGCCGCTGAGGCCCTAGGCAAGATAGGAGGCGCAAAGGCTGCGGATAGCCTCTTCCGTGCAGCGAGAAAAGATGGTGAGATGCGGGTGCGCTGCCAAGCAGCCCACGCTCTTCACGTCCTCGGTGACCCCCGTGCCCAACTCCCTGCCGTCCAGCGCGAGCTACCAACCAAGCCCTGGGACCTAGGGTTCAATGGCGACTACTTCCCTGGAGAGGGAGTTACAGTCACCGATTGCCGCGGCGTAGTGCCCGACGCGGTGGTGACCGCGCTCCATGAGCGTGTGACGTACGAGGTCTGGGCGGATTGGTCCCATCTGATAGATTGGGTGTTCGTCGTCGCCGCCGCAACGGAGCAGGAGGCTGAGCGGAAAGCGATGGCGCTCCATCGCTACTGGGAGGGGGATTTGTTAACACCCCGAGCGGTGGAGGTAGAAGGCAAGATTACCAAACCTGACCACCCCGCTGTCCTTGACGAACTCTCAAGCGGCTGGCTCTACGTGGAGTAGCATCAAAATACCAAGCAAGGAGCGTGGACTCCCCCACGGGCTTGTCAACTTTGCCGTCTTCTACGATAGAGGATTACCAGCACAGTTATTACCACTATGACCACGATTAGCTCAATGACGAGAATGATAAGGGGCATGGGGTCAAAGGCAGACACGATGTAACAATTATCGGCGTCCATATAGTCAGGAGGGATTGGTACAAAGAACATGTAACTGTAATCGTAGGCATTACCCTCGACCACCCAGCCCATTGAAATGACCCTGTACTGTGCAGCGGGGCGGAGTCCTAGGTTGGTCCCGTACCTGTAACCACCTTCTGAGGGAAGTTCCAGAGGGGGCAGTGTAGCGAATGGGAAGCAAATCTCGAAGGTGTACGTGCCTCTGGCACCGCTAGTATTCTCGAATCCAACCGACGTGTAGGGGTGGGAGGGGTCGGTGTCAGCGAATCTGTACACGCCTTCTAGGTTGGCACGGTCGGTGACGTCGTTGATAGAATCGACTCTCACTTCGTAATAGACATCGAGGTAGTTGGAGGAGTCCAAAGTACGAGTGTAACCATCCCGAATTTCAATACCAAAGAAGTGGTGTTCGTAGGGGGGTGTGGATGAAATGCTCTCGTTGGCAAGAATCTGCTCTGGAACCTGAATCCCGAGGTATAGGTAATTCGCCGTGTTCTTAGCCGCTAACGAG
>JABXGV010000319.1 GCA_016550485.1 archaeon | reverse complement strand
AGAATAGCCGTTTGAGCCGAGGAGTGCCTGGGGCTCTGGTTGTGGTTCCTCTTCTCTGATGCGCACAATCCTCACCGATTTGCGCCCGAATTTAGTCTATTTATATGCCTTACGGTAAGCCCGCTAGAGGGGCGAACGGACACTGATTTGTTTTAGCCGTTGATACTAGTTGCGAAGACCACACCAGAGGAGGTCAAAGGCGAGGACGAAGAGGACAATGAACGCTCCAGGCAATAGGAACAGCATTGGGTTCGTCATGTAAAAGCCCGCGCTGAGGAAATCTGCGATTACATAGCTTAGGTTATCGGTCCAGAGGAAGTGCATGAACCCTCCCACGAGCGCTAAAAGTCCACCGATCAGACAGTAGAAGATGAACACGGGCGCGAGGGTTCTCGCCCAGTTCCGCCAGATCACTTCTCCCTTTCCCAAATCGGTATTACTGATGCGCCGAATAGCGCCTATGGAAAGGATCAACCCGGCTCCATTAAGGAAACTTGTTCCAGCGATTGAGATGGGGTCTAGTCCAATTGAACACACTATCACCTGAAACCCAAACACGAGTACAATCACGGAAACGATGAAGACCGGAATGTACTTGACTGGCCAGGACCAGTCAGTTCGCAGGGCATGGTATGCTCCCAACCCGAGGAGGCCACCAACGAGTGTGGCTACTATCCCAACTGATGCGCCTTCGACGAGTAGGGGGAATAGTCCTCTAAGGGTGTATTCTAAGGGGGCATCACGGGGCCAATATCCTATAGGGGGAACGAATGTTCCAGCTATCGCGATGCCAATGAAGACAAAGACCAGTACAAGCCCGATGATGGAAGGGATTCGTCGCAGCGAACGCTTCTCGAATAGACTCGCTTTGTGACCATGGAGTTCCACAGGGTTCCGGTAGAGAGTCCAACGAAGGATGGCCTCTACGAGAAGGGCTGAAACGCCGAAGAGTAGGAAATAGATGTAGCTGATAGCTATGACTGCAGGATAGTTCTGCAGGAGCAAAGAGGTATAGGCATATAAGCCAAGACCATAGTGGTTGTACCATGTTTCCAGAGGCAAGGCAATGGATGCTGTCCAGACTAGAAGCCGAGGTACCCCATGGGAAATGGGTGGCATTGCTTCACCGGGTTTCTGATAGAAATAGTGCGTTGCCACTGCAGTACAAAGAAGACAGATGACGGATACTGGAGCAACTAGGTGCCACAAGAGGTCAAGGGCATAGAGCGTAGGATCTGTCGGGTTTGGAGCTGAAACTGAACCATATAAAGGTAGTATCCCAAGGATTCCCAGCTGCAGGTTACCCCAGAGAACGATAATGGCCAAGAGGATCCAGAGCCATTTACTAAAAATGATTTCGTAGACCTGTCTTCGCCACCCACTCTTCGAGGCGACGTTATTCCGCCGAAGAACAGCATAGACGACGAATATCGTGGAGATGATGGCGAATGGAATCAGCGTGAGGCGAAGGGTCTGTGGCAGTCGGGCGACAATCGACTCGCCTACTGGACGGAGGCCCTCCGTAAACGAGTGCGCCCTCAGGAAGCCGCCGGTAAAGAAGTGCAGCATGAAGATGCCGTACTGGAGTGGAAGGGGTAGGTCGAATCCCCAGAACACGCGAATCGCTTGCGCGAGATCCGGTTGGGTGGCAGCAAGGTTACCGCTGATATAGATAGAGGCCGGGTCACCCGGCATGACGCGGAAGACGAAGAAGAACATGTTTGCGATGATGAAGAGTACGAGAAGAGGTTTAACAACGAGGTCGATGACGAACATGACCGTGGTCTTCTGGCCCCACACCTTGTGGGGCTCTAACAAGTCGTTTGCAAATTCACCGTTAGGTGTCATCCTAAATTCACTCTTCCAATCGTGAATACAGTATTCTTATAGGCAGCATCCTAAAAGTGTAACCTCTACCTTGAACTCCTATGGCGTTGCAGGGGAAGGAAAGGCATAAAAGGTAACCAAAAACCCAGCGGAGTTAGCTCAGGTTGACTCTGCCTTGCTAGGATGAGTCTTATGTGACTGAACCACAAGCTGTCCAGCCCCACCCAAAGACCTTTTCCCCAGCCCTGCTCCAAGCCCAGCTAGTGTACCCATCAGTATGGCAGCCAAAGGGAAGCCAGGAATGGATGGTGAGAACGATGTTGTGGCCGTTGTTGTAGTAGTTGTTGTGGTGTTACAAGTCCTCCAATGGCTACTAGAGGCTGATTCGAGTTGAACTGCTAGTCCAGACTCGGGGAAGCTTACATCTCGACGAGCTCGATGGGAAAGGGTGTCGTTAAGTCCATACCATCGATTGCTCTGATGGCCTCGAGCAGCTTTTGGAGTTCTTCGGGTGAACTCGCCTTGATGAAGACTTTCAGTTCGTCGGGCTCGATCGTCTTGTCTGCCCATTTTACCCCTTCCAGAGCTTCAACGGCTTTAATGACACGATGGACTTTCTGAGCTTCGACCTTGACCATGACATAGAAATCGGTGAGTTCAGAAATCACCACATGCTCTATAATCTGCTTTACTCGGGCATCTTGTTCGCTGGAGGGTAGGGGTTCTTGTTTGCTGGGAGCTGGAGTCACTAGCTCACTTGAAGCGGGAGTACTCAATGTGGGGCTTGGCTTCGTCCGGCCTACGGATGGTCGTGGTGCGGTGATGTGGCCTTGAATCGCCTTGAGGGTTTCGGATAACATGTCAAAGGTTTCGATGGCTTTCTCAGGTTTGAGCTCGAAGTCACCGATTTGAACAAAGCTCATGCCCCGCAGCGGCACAATCAGCATTCGAATCCATAAATTCATTCGACCTACTTTCCCGTCGGATAAAGCTCGTATTCGCATGAGCTGCCTGTGTAGTTGCCGATCAGTGTTCAAGATTGCACAGCACCCACTCTCTTGAATGCCTCTTCCTGATTGAAAGCTTCTCCCGACATTGGCACTAGGTAGACTGAAACGTCTTAGGAGGTTGATTCGTGATTGTTGAAGCTCGTAGGTGAGCTGGAAGGCTGGTGCATCTTTTTCTTGGAACAGCATCTCCTCAGTAATCCCTGAATGCCCAAGGGGGACGGTCCAGAATTTCGCGTCAAAGTGATGCCAGCGTGCCTCTCCTTTCCGATACAGCGTTCCTGGAGGTATAATTCGTGTTTCAGGAGGCCCACGATGGGTAAGGATTCCTTGGCCATATACCAAGGCACATCGCTCAAGGAAGCAGACGCCGGCATCGATGGAAAAAGGCAGCGGCGCTGTGTAGGTGTATTCTTCCATGAATTTACCACTTCCTTTAGGAATAGGCGCAACATAACCTACTAGCTTTGTATACAGCTTCCCAGTCACATCAGCACTGAACATGAAGAAGCGATGCTTAACTCGTTCCGCTTCCGTTGGTCCCTTGATTTTCGAGAGCCCATGCCGCCGGTCTTTTTCCGTCGCTTGGGGCGCATAAAAGAACCGGTATTCCAAGAATTTGCCAATCCGTTTTTCGACGCGATTAACGAATTTAGCACGAACACTGCCTATCTCTTTGGCAGATAAACCAAATTGCTTGTAGAACCTCAAACCATCATCTCCCACCGAAGAAAACTTCCTAACATTACCGGCTAAACCCTAAAAAGATAACCACTAGGCTGTCCAAGACCGGAAAAAAGGAAGGAAAGGCATAAAAAGTAACTAAAAACCCGGCGAAATCAGCCTCATTTGAAACAATCCTGAGAGGATGGGCTGCCTGTGACTGAGCCTCAAGCTGTCAAGTCTGGTGCGAATCCACCGGTTCCCGATTCGGAAGGCTTCGGTATCCGACCGGAGGTCACAAACGTCCTGCTCAACGCAGGGATTCGGGTCTTTCAACCTATCCAGTATGAAGCCCTCAAGGCAGGAATTATCCCGGGCAACAGTGTCTTGGTGTGCTCGCCCAGCGGCTCAGGGAAAACGCTGATTGGTGAGCTAGTCTGTCTTCATCGCGTTCTCGAAGGCAAGCGAGCCTTCCTTCTGGTACCCCTCCGGGCTCTGGCTAACGAACAATACGTTAAGCTCAGGACCCGCTACCACCACCTCCCCTTCAAGATCGGCATCTCAACGGGAGACTACCAGAAGGAAGGGGCGGAGCTCGAGCAGTACGACCTTATCATCCTGACCTATGAGCGGTTTGACTGGCTGCTCCGGACGGAGCCCGACTGGCTCACGGAGCTCGGCGCGGTCGTCATCGACGAGATCCATGTGCTGAACGATATGCGGCGGGGGCCCCGGCTGGAGAGTGCCATTGTCCGGCTGCGGCAGAAGTATCCTGCAACGCAGGTTGTGGGGCTGAGTGCCACTATCGCCAACCCCGAAGAGCTCGCGGAATGGTTGGGCTGTCAGCTCGTTCACTCCCAGCGCCGCCCAGTTGAACTCCTTCACCGCGTCTTAATCGCTCCTGACGCTAAGCAGACCATTGGGCAGTTAGTCCGGGCGACAGTCCGAAAATCAGGTCAGGTTTTGGTGTTTACGCCGACTCGGCGGGAGGCAGAGCGGATGAGCCATGTCCTGGCCAGCATCATTGTCCCCTTCCTCACAGCGAAGGAACACAAGCACCTTGAGGAACAAAGCGCAACCATGCTGGTTGAGGAGGAGGTTCCCTCCATCCGTGAGCGGCTTGCGGAGCGAATCACACAGGGTGTCGCCTTCCACCACGCAGGACTGGATATGACCTCTAGGGGTCTGGTTGAGTCGCTATTCCGTAAACGGTTCATCAAAGTCGTTTGTTGTACACCCACTCTGGGCGCGGGTATCAACACTCCCGCCCGGGTAGTGATTCTGCAGCAGCCCCTTTTCCTGAAGCAGGTTGACCAGAAGCCCACATATCATTTCACGCCGCCCAATCGGGTCCACCAGATCCTCGGGAGAGCCGGACGCCCAGGGCAGGAGGACCTAGGGTTTGCCATCATTCTTGCCGCCAACCCCGAAGAGGCTGAGATGATAACCCGAACCTACTTTACCAAGCAGGGGGGTCGGATTGTGCCCAAGTATGATCCTGTCAGGAGCAGGCTCTTTGCTCCCGCTCTTCTACAGGAGCAAGTACTGATTCTTGCCGCCCAAAAAGAAGGCACATCCCCTATGGAGATACATGACTTCTTTGAGCGGAGCTACTGGTGGTTCCAGCAACAGAAGCAGCGTCCGAAACAGAGTCTTGACAAGCTCGTGCGTATCGGAAGCATGGACATCGAAGCCCTCATAGGACGAAGTTCTGAGCTAGTAGACCAGCCGGTAGAAATCACCGTTCTTGGCAAGGATAAGATTGAAGGGCGGGTCGGGGAGCAGACTTGCCGGTTCTCAAGCCAGGGCCCCATCTGCAGCTGTTCGGCAACCCAGCGGAGCCACCAAAAGCTCTGTAGGCACCTCCAAGCCCTTGCTCAGCATACCCTGAAATCTCACCCCCAGTATGCGCAGGAGATCATCCCTCGGAGCCTGAAGGAGGAGTTCATCCTCGACTTCCTTGAGCGGCGGGGGCTGGTAGTTCAACGAGCGGACCGCTTCTATGCTACGGACTTTGGGCAACTCATTGTCCGGCTCTATCTGAGGCCCGCCACGGGGATGTGGATTCGGAGCCGGGTAGCAGGAATAAAGACGTCAGCCAGCTTTGTGGACACGGTCTCGGAGGCTCTCCGGTATGAGCGGGACCAGGCGGCCCAGGAGGGGCTCAGTAGGAGCCTACAGAAACTTTCCGGTGACCAAAAGACCACCATGATAGCTGCTGCACAGGCTGGAAGACTTGAGATCGGTGACCTGGAATCCCTGATGCACACGGTAATCTGGCTCGCTAATGCGGTGAGTTCCATTGCCCAGCTGGATGGTCATGAAACCACAGCTCTAATCGGTGAACCGGTGATTGCTGACTGGGAGACACTACTCTGACAGCTATTCAACAATCAACGTATTTTATTGCCTTGCTGAATTCTTGCCATCGTCTCGATTTACTAATTGTAAATCCTCTACACTCTTAGGGGGCTGTGTAGCTTTACAGGTTGATGGGATGTCGATGAATCGATCAGTGTTGAACATGGTGGCAGTGATTGCGGTGTGCTGTCTTCCACTCGCATTCATTGGCGTCATCGGTTATTCGCGGTCGCAGATTACACCCACTGACCAGTTCTTCTCCTTATCGATTGATGAGATTCCCCAGTTGAATATTTCGGATTGGACCTTACTGGTTGACGGACAAGTTGACAGCCCCTTGAATCTAACGTATTCAGAGCTACTCGCCCTTCCCAGCAGGACGGTGGTTGCTACCTTGCAGTGTGTTGAAGGGATTGCGGGAATGGCAGTATGGCGTGGTATACCAGTTAGTGACATCCTCGCGATGGCAGACGTAAATCTGAACGCGGTTGATGTAGTATTCTATGCGGCTGATAGCTTCTCTTCCTCGCTCACCCTTCACGAAGTAAGCTCCCAAGATGTATTGCTCGCCTACGAAATGAATGGAGAGCCACTCCCCCCAGAACAGGGTTACCCCCTCCGCGTAGTCGCCCCAGGCCATTTCGGTTATAAATGGGTTAAATGGGTGGTTCACGTAGAAGTGGTAGACTATGATTATCTCGGGTTTTGGGAGAGCCGGGGGTGGGCAGATAACGCCCGCTACTCCATCTTTTCTCATTGGAGCCTCCATGCTGTACTGTTTTCAGCTAGCTTCATTCTGGGGGCCCTTGCACTCATCACGGGATTGAAGTTCTCACGGAGAACTGACGCGTTCAGAGAGTTGCCGTCCTGGTTTTCCTCGAAGTTTCACCAAGGACTGTCCATTATCTATATTGGTTCTGTTGTGGCTGTGTTCATCTTCTGGGCTATTCAAACGTTGCTGATTCGTGGAGCACTCTTCTACACCATTCATGGAGTGGTAGGATTAATTGTGATACTCTTGCATATCATTGGTGGGTTGACGGGAAGAACTCGCACGATGAGAAATCCACGCAGACGAAGCCTTCACTTCTACCTTCATTTCGCTGGCTATGTCGCTTATATGTGGGTCATCACGATAGGCTTTGCCTTAGCCTTTGGGGTTCCGATGCTCTACTTCTACTCAGTCTAACTCTGTGAATTCCGTTAATCAGAGCTAGAAGTAACTAATGGTGTAAAATCTAGGCAAGATCGATGAGATTGTTAATGGGGTGATTTCTTTCCTGTTCCTTTTTCGTGAGGATAAATACTCGCCCCGTTAGCTCTTGCTGAGTTATTAGTAAATGTTCTTCTTCAAGGCGGCTAGCTAGGCTATGAACTAGTTT
>JABXGV010000318.1 GCA_016550485.1 archaeon | reverse complement strand
GAAGAGATAGATAACGCCATCGTTGACGGCTTCTTATGTTTAAACCGTGGTTAGTGGAACTTCATTGAGTAGTTTGAAGCTACCATCCTTCTGATGTGCGACTGTAGCGCTAAGATAAACTCCACCCAGAGTAGAGTGATTAAGACCTGTCTCAATACAAAATACTTGTCCGGGGGCAATTGGTGAATCATTATCAAAGGTAAAAATGGGTGGTTCCCTTGGCTGGAGTCCAATACTATGGCCTAGGGTTCCAAAGAGGTTTGCGGCATAACCTTGTTCCTCGACATTACTGTATACCAAGAGGGCAATTTCACGGCAGTTAATACCAGGGGTAAGTTGTTCAATAGCTACCTCTATGCTGTTACGCGCACAGTCAAAGAGGTGGGTTTGACCTTTGGTTGGCTGTCCAGTAATTATTGTGCGTGCTACGTCAGAGCAGTATTCTTGATAGATGGCTGATATGGCGATGACCACGAACTCAGTATCACGAATCTCACGAGCGCTTGCCTGAGTATAGGGAGATTTAGTATGTGGCCCTGAAGCAATAACGGTGGGATACCCAGTCCCGGTCGCTCCTGCCTTCCTTAAGGTATATTCAACTTCTGCAGCTACTTCAATTTCTGTAATGCCTGGTTGAATAACCTCAATAGCTGTACGAATACCACATTCCGCGATCTGAAGAGCTACTTTCAAACGCTCAAGCTCAGCTTCATCCTTGACCATACGTAACTCTGCTAGCATTGAAGAGATGTCCTTGAAGCCAGCATCAGGGAAAAGGAGCTTTAACTCTTCAAACCAACGTACAGTAATGAAGTCGAGTTCGATACCCATAACTTGTGAAGTAAGGTTAAGACTTTCAACAATTTCCTGGATACAATCCTTTAAATCGGGCGTCTCGATGTCCCCAGACGAGGGAGGGTTGGACGAGTAGGTGCGCATATTCTGGATCCAAGAGGATTTAGCCAGCTCAAATTCGAGTTCTGGAACGATAAGCCAAGGAGCTTCCTCTTGAGTAATGATTACTACGGAAGGGCCAAGTCCTTCTGTTGGCTTAAACCCTGTCAAATACCTGATATTATAGGGATTAAAAAGGAGAACGCCATCAATCTCTTCACGCGCCATTATACGCTTAACTCGGCTCAGCCGCATCGTAGCATCTCCACATCACCAGTTCCAAGAGGCATTAAAATTTCTATCTACCATACTATCTTCACCCATTCTGCACCCAAAGCCCTTAAATGGAGGTCCGGAAAAACTCGTTCTCTAATACTTTGGGCCCGTGGCCAAGTGGATACGGCGCCAGGCTCCGAACCTGGTAATCCTGGGTTCAATCCCCAGCGGGCCCGCCACTTTCTCTGCATCACTAAAAACGCGGGCTTGCAGCTATCTTTTTGGTGGAATACAAATAAGTTCACGTTGGGGTTCTGAAAGAAACCGGCAACCTGTCTTTGTAATCACGATATTCTCCTCAAGGCTGACCTGTCCAAAGTTCTCAGTGGTAACGTATAATTCAAGCGTAAAAACATTACCCACCTCAACGGTCCCTCTTGGACTTTCTCCATAACGATCCCAGAGAGGAGCAAGGAGTGTGCCACCATCATGAACGTTTCTTCCGACCTGATGACCTAGTGCGTGTTGATATTCCTCGTAACCACGTTCTTGAACGAAACTACGGGCAATGGCATCAGCTTCGTGACCCATTATGCCAGCCTTGACGAACTTAGAGGCTGCAGTAATGGCGTCGCGAACGGTTTCAAAGGCTGTTTGAACCTCCTCAGGAATGTCTCTCTTTTCTCCAAAAAAGAACATCCGCTGAATGTCAGAGCAGAAACCTTGATAGCTAACACCAAAATCAAAGTGTAGAAGCTGACCTGCTTTAGTCTTGTTCTCAGTAGGGCCGGCATGTCCAAACTGTTTATTTGGACCAGCATCGACAGCTGGATTTCTTTCTTTCTCCCAGGCGGAGGTGACCCCGTACTCCTTCATTTTCTGGTGGAAGAATTTGTGAATCTGTTTTTCAGTCAGCCCCACTCGCAGATAATCTACAGCATCAGCGAAAATTTGTTCGGTGATTTCGATAGCCTTTCGAATCCGAGTAATCTCAGCAGATATTTTCCGCCCACGAAGTTTACTAATAATGGACTCTGCGCTCACGAACCTCTCCAAAAAAGGAGTGCCCTCAAGGTACTCCTCAAAGAGCATACGCATACCAACAGTAAGTCCATCAGCTGCAACATCATTGCGGCTGTAATTTAGAGCAATCTGGCGTGGATTGATCCGTTCAAGCTCTGCGAGAAGTGTTTTTCGGATGCTTTGTATATATGGGCTAACTTGGTCGAAGAGTTTTAGGTCTTCGATACCGTCGGCATCAAAGTTACCAACAATAGCTATTTTTTCTCCATCCTTTGTGAAGATCAAAGCTGACTGCCAGACAAGATCACTACCCAAAACTAGCTTGAGAACAGGGTCTGCCATCTGGGCGGTCTCTCGAACCCAAATCAACCAAGCATCTATGTCCAATTCTTGAAGTATTTCACATGCTTGTTTGCATTTCTGTAGTTCTAGAGGACGTGTCATTATCACCAACTATCTCTGGGTGTCGATGGAAACTTTTATCCTTTGGGGCGTATGGAATTGGAAGCTAACACGTAATACTAGTTGGCGCATATAATGGCAAAGTATCTGGTGATTGATTCAAAGGGTGGTGAGCACCATCTCGACCTAGACGATATAGATAGTTGTGAGCCTTTAGTAGGCGAATTACGTACGTTCGTTGAAGTCGAGGAACTAGGTCGAGGCGCACGCGGCGAACCCCCACACATCAAGGTTATGCGTCAACTAGAACTGATTGACTACGAACCAGCCTCAGATGTTGGGCACTTTCGCTTCTACCCCAAAGGCGCCCTAGTCAAAGAGCTGCTAGAGGAGTTTTGCCATCAAGTGGCAGTTGATCTGATTGGTGCCATGCGGATAGAAACACCGTTGATGTATCGGCTCAGTCAACAGGATATCGCAGAGCAGGCAGCGAAATTCCTTGAAAAGGATTATAGAATCAAGTTGAGTGAAAGCAAAGAACTCCTCCTTAGGTTTGCAGGTGACTTCGGTTTGTTCTCAATCATGAAGAATGTGCAAATGTCTCAACGTCAACTTCCGATTCGCGTGTTCGAGTTATCTCCTTCCTTCCGGCTAGAGAAACGAGGAGAATGTGTTGGGCTCCGCAGACTACGCGCCTTTACAATGCCTGACATACACTGTTTTTGTCGCGACTACGAACAAGGGAAAGAGGAGTTTACAATGATTACAGAGCATTACGATCGGCTAGTCCGAGCCTTAGGCATCGAATATGTACTAGTGTTTCGTATCGTTGAAGAGTACTATGAGCCAACAAAGGATATGCTCATCAAGCTAGCTAAGAAACTTCAACGTCCAATATTAATTGAATTCCTTCCAGAAATGGCACATTACTGGAACGTGAAAAACGAATTCCAGTTTGTTGATGCAACTGAGGGAACTGGTCAACTTAGTACTGTTCAGCTTGATGTTACTGATGCTGAAAGATATGGAATTACCTATGTTAACGAGAAAGGCGAAGAAGTAGGCTGCATTATTGTGCACACGAGTATTGGCAGCATTGAGCGCCTTATGTATGGTCTCCTAGAGAGTGCTATTAAGCGCCAACAAAAAGAACAACTACCTTCACTTCCAACTTGGCTAGCACCAGTACAGGTTGTGGTAATCCCCGTAACTGAGAAACACACGAAATATGCGGAAAAGATGGTCTCTCGTTTACGCGCCAAACAGGTACGTGCTGTTCTAGATGACCGAGGGAAAACTGTTGGCTGGAAAATCCGCCAGGCAGGAAGGCAGTGGGTACCCTTCATCGCGGTTATTGGCGACAAGGAGTTAAGTGACAAAACCTTAGCGGTTACTATTAGGGAGGAATCAACGCTAAAACAACCCAAGACTGTAACTATAAAGCTAGCCTCATTAGTAAAAACTGTTCAGTCTCTATGCGTTGACAAACCCTTTGAACAACTATCATTGCCAGATCGAATGTCTTTGTGGCCGATCTTCATCTAACTTGTATGTTATCAGCTAGTATTCCGCTAGTGGCTAGCCCTCCTTTTCAGCTGGTTTTGGCTTCCGAATTAGTTTTGCGATGAAGAATCCCTCTGTGTCGTTTCTGTGAGGAAAAAGACGTTGGCATTTTGAGAACCCTTCAAAGGCAGGTGTACCAATCCAAGGTTCAGTTTGTATAGTATTGAACTCGGGATGGTTCGCAAGAAAGTCTCTGATTACATGTTCGTTCTCTTCTAAAGAAACAGAACATGTAGAGTATATGATATGCCCGTTGAATTTGGTTAGTTTACTTGCTTGCTCGAGTAGGGCAAGTTGTATCTTGTGCATTTGTGTAATAGTTTCAGGAGTAATAATCCATTTAACTTCTGGTCGAGTTTGGATTACTCCAGTGTTACTGCAGG
>JABXGV010000317.1 GCA_016550485.1 archaeon | reverse complement strand
GTACCGGGAATATGCGCTACTTACCATAATGAACATAGTCGGAAGTTCAGTGGAGACCTGAAACACGTCCTTGCTGCCAAATATCCGCTGTAAAAGCGATCCTCTGACTCGCTTGGATTGTTTTTCTCGGAAGATTATTGGATAGCAGCTCCTAGCCCGGCAGAGTTCGATTGTGCACAGGGTTCTGTGGCCACCGTTGGCAACTCTCCTCGCCGCATTTCTGCGCTTTGTTGTGAAGAGTCCCTTGCTAGGTCTTTTCTGTTCCCCAAGCGCTCCTTCCCCTTGTCCTCCCTTCTCTCGAAATAGACTATGCGAATTCGCTCTCTCTGACGTCTCAAGAGGTCTGGCCTTGAGATGGATGTAAGCATAAATCAGCAGAGTGTGAAAACAAGTTTAGATTTATGTCAAGTTCTCACTAAATCTTAACATTCTTTCATTATTTTTTTTGCTACAGTAAAAAACACTGCTAGCGTTTTGGTGAGGTTCTATATGCTTGGCCCTGCTGATGTGGGCGAATGATAGCGCCATGGGGGGCTGGCTGTGGGAGATGGTCAAGGCTGGTAGTAAGCGTCTGCAGTAGCCCTGGCCTTTGCGGGTGGCTGACTTATTCAACCCTTACTACGTGCCTTCCTATGTCAACCACTCCATACTTCGGGAACATCGCAGCGAAGTTGTCCTGAAGTGACGAATCTTTTTTCAAGTCTGCTTCGTAGTTTGTAATGGCAGTCTCAAACAGGTTGTGGAGAGTTCGAATATCTACCAAGTAATGGCCACTCCCTAGGTCTCTAACGAGCGGCCCTTGTGTTTGGGAGTCAATGAGAGTAAATATATACTCGTTGCCTTGGCTGTCCATAGAATACAGGCCGAACGAATGTAGCAAGGAGTTTCTGAGTTGGTAGATGATCGCCGCGTTCTCTTGTGAGACAGCTTGAAAATACGTTCTGACGAAATTTTTGAATCGTGTGCTGGATTTTCCAGATCGAAAGCTGTCATCACCGGCTAGGAACTTTCCAAGTAGGTCTATTCCCGCGAAAATCGCCATAGCGCCAGGCCACAGGGCCTGACAATTGGGACGGTCTGGATCGATACCCATGCAAGTGTTGATGTCGCGTCTTAGCAAATAAAGCACACTGTATCGTCCGGGTGGGCGGCGTAGGATTGCAGGATCTTCAAAAAACAGGTCAATTTTGGTCATTGTAGAATTATCCATTGTGATTTCTCATTAACTTCAATCTGTTGGGATCGTAACCGGGCTCAAAATACATGACAACGCGGAGTGGTTTTTCCTCTTCATATGGCCAATGATAAACATCAGGCGGTGGAGGGCATTGGGCGAGCTCTTTCAGCTTTTCCTCGTCACACTCACCGACCTCTACGACAGCCTGGGGTTCTCTTTGCTCCATGAGCACTACGTCAAGATAACGCCCGCCGACATGGCCCGACCACAGACGTTCCGTTTCGATGTAGGGTTCCCGCTTAGGATGCTGCCGATAGAAAGGCATATACTGTTCGCGGAGAAAGTCAATGGCCTTCTTCTTCAACTCGATATGGCGTGGCGATTGAGCATCTTCTCGGTCCCCGAAGGTAGGTTGAGACCAATCGGCAGGATAGGCGTCGCTATCAAGGGGAACGGCTCGTGGATTGCTTTCCCATGGCTTCGTCTTCATTTTGTCCTCCTAACGTAAAATGGGGCTCCCCTCTCTCGGCATCACTTGAGCAGGTTATGGCGTGGGGTGAAAATCAGGTCGCGCCGTCGCTGGCTTTGCTGGTGATGGCTCATCGTCGAGCCATTGACTGGCTGCTATCCCTTGTCACGAGGTTGGTTAAGGGCGTTTGAGTCCTGACCAACCGGCGCTTTTGCTGGGGGTTCTGATTATAAATCACTCGGCACAACGCGGCGGTCTCGTTCTGCTTTGGCTATTCTGAATGCCAAATGACTTCCAAGTGCGATTGTAGCGCTTATAAAAGAGTCGCGGGGTTCAGGAGGGTGTAGGGATGGGGGTGATGTTTTAGCAAGTTTGAGTGTGTTACATCGATCCTTAATGCTATTGTCAGAAAACGAAATATCCAGTTTGTGTGCGAAGTCATTTCTCACCTTCTGAATTATCCTGAGGTCGTGATATTCACCTTTGCTTATCAGTCCCAGGCAATACGCGGTTCTTATTCTTGCACCGAAGGATCCAAGAGGTCGCTCGGGATCAAGCAGTTCTGCGACTTGGTTTTTCTCATCAATTAGGAAACTAGCGATGAGTTGCTCTAAATGTGTATCTAGGAGGGCTGCGCCGACGATGACGATGGTTCTATCGTTTGTGTCGGGTCCAAACTCTTCGATGATGTCAAGCCAAGACTTCATCCAGGCTTTGAAGTGTCGAGATTCTTCTATCTTAGTCATAGGTGTTCTGTTGTTAGATTTATTCTAGGTTTTTCTCTAGAGGGTGTCTTCTTTCGCTTTGTCCCTTTTATTCGGAGGTTATTTCACCCACTCCGGAATCGGCCTGGGCTCAAACTTGGACCCGTAGACCAGGTCGTCCGCCCAGATCAGGAACCGCCGGGCCGCTGGAACGCGGGTGGCCATCTCGGCCACGAAGCGGTGGAACGGCGTGCG
>JABXGV010000316.1 GCA_016550485.1 archaeon | reverse complement strand
TGAAAGACAGCATTAGGGATCTCTAATCTGACTTCCAATTTCTATTACGGTGTATGAGAAAGCTATTCTCACTGTTTGAGAATATTCTTCTCATTACACGATTTTCCCATTCGTCGTTGTATAAAACCATATCGGTATATGCAAGAGAAACGAAGTCTCTTACGAAAGTCACGTGACGTTTTGCCTTTGCCAATACCCTTTTCTAGCGAACACACAGGACATGTGAACCACGAGGAGTGTCTTAGATGCTAGTTGATATGCACTTCCATATCTGCAACCGCTATCACAGCGCGGAAACGCTGGCACGCACGCTGAAAGACATTAATGAAAACCAGATACTCGTAGCCGCTCAGGCCTGCGACTTCCCCACCTACCACTCCACCTTGGAAAGAATCAAGGAACAGGCGTTCATCTTCCCCGCGTTTGGTGTCCTCCCCTGGTATGCAGCCGAGTATACTGGCAGGCTGGATGAGGTCCGGTCCCACTTTGAGGAGGTGGGGATGCTGGGGGAGATTGGCATCGACTATCGGGCCCTCGAAAGATTTCCGGAGTCAACACCTGCCCTTCAGAAGCAGCTCTTCGATGTCTTCCTAGCGGAAGCCGAGAACGAGGATAAGATACTGAACTTGCACATACGCAGTGCAAGCGATGACGCGTTAGCGTATCTGTCAGCCTATGATCTGAAACGGGTCATATTCCACGCTCATAGCGACTCAGTAGACTCGATTAGAGCTGGCGCAGACAAAGGGTACTACTTTACCCTACACCCAAGGGTCTACAAGATGGTGGCACAAGAGGTGCCTGATGAGTTGCTCCTTTCAGAGATAGACACAATCCCCAGAACCTGGAAAGCCCCTTCGGTGATTCTCACAGGGCTCCTTGGGAAGGTAGCAAAGCTTAGAGGTATCACTTTTGAGGAATTAGAGAACACCATCCACCGGAATTCCCTGCGGATCATGAAGGGGATTCCTCAACTTGACAAGTATGCACAGCATCTAGCTACCTCGTTGGTTTAAGAGATGGGTGGATTCGTGTGACAAAGACTGAGAAAGAACCGGTTGCTGGGTTAGCTGCCCTCCCTGGCTTTCCGCTGGTGCTGGTTACGGTGAAGCAGAATATCTTGACGGCGGCAGCCTTTTCCTTCTTTTCCTTCCAGCCCACGCCCGCAGTTATGGTGGGGATTCGCCCAGCGACCTACACCTTTGAGCTGCTGCAACACGCTAAGGATTTTGGGATCAATATCCCGACCCCCGACCAGCTCGACATCGTTCGCTGGGTGGGATCCGTCTCTGGCCGCGAGGAGGAGAAATTCAACCGGGAGGAGCCGACCCCAATGGAAGGAGCCGTGATTGAGAGCGTCCTCATCCAAGAGTGCCCGGTGAACCTCGAATGCAAGCTTGTCCACCAGGTGCAATATACAGGGAGCCATCACTGGTTTATCGGGAACATTGTTGCAGTTCATGTTGATGAGGAATACCAGCGTGATGACGCGATTATGTATTGGTTTGGTGAGTACCGGCGAGTGGGCGAAATCTTTTACAAAGGACGATAATCTTCTAGTGACTTGGAAAGGAGGTGATTGAGTTGACACAATCAGTCGGTCGGAGCTCCGGATCACGATTCGTCATCGTGATGTTGCCCAATCTGCTCTACTTCCTGGTACTGATTCTTGTTTTGGTTCTGATGTGGTTCTTCCTTCCTATTCCGTGGCTACTCCTGCCCGGAGCTAGTCTATTCTCCCTCTGGCGGTTCATCCAGTTGTTGGTGGGGCAGGTATTGCTGATTTTAGGGGTGATGTTCATTACTTGGGGAGTGACATCGCTGGGACGCGTTCGAGCCCAAGGAGGCGAAATCGGTGAGGCGACAAGAACCGCAACCTTCGTGACTGGTGGTGCGTACTCCTATTGTCGGCATCCTCAAACCCTTGGGTTCATCTTCGCGACTCCTGCCTTCGCCCTGATTTTCGATTTCGTACCCCTGCTACTTGTTGCAATAATCTATACTCCCCTACAGCTAGGGTTGCTGCTGTATGAGGAAAGAGAACTAATTCAAAGGTTTGGTGACGGTTACAGAGAATATCGCAAGAGGGTACGGTTCATTATTCCCCGACGGAAATCAAAGTGATGCCTTTAGAAAGCTACTTACCGATGGAAGGAAACGCTATTATAATAGAAGAGAGGAATTAAATTATCCTTTCAACTGGTGTTAATTACTATGGTAACTATTCGATTAACTCCCCCGAAAAAGATCGTGTTTAGGCTCTCGTTGATACTAGGAATCGTAGCCCTTGTCTTCTTTGCTTTTGCAGTTATATTGTCATACCACATTTTTACCGGCGGATTTTTTGATATTCCTCTCATTGAATGGTTCGTTATGACCTTAGCCTTTCACATTATGCTCTTTGCCTTCGGCTTGATTTGTGCTGGTGTTGCCTTCAAGGGCTTCTAGAATGACAGGTTCTAGAAACCCTTCTCCTTTTCCTTTTTTCACTCTTATAGTGGATAGAAGCTTGAGTGAGCTTGGTAGCCAGTCTCTATACCAGAAATGAATGCAAGCTTGATTTCTCTAAAATAGGGTGAGGGGTTCTTTGATTCATTGATAGGGGAAAGGTTATAATACAACTTTTAGGTCAATGTAGAGCATATAATCTTTAGAGGTTAACGTTATGCCTTTAACTCCACCAACAAAGAATAACTTCTACTTCTCCATTTTGTTACTTATCATAGGAATTGTCCTCTACGCCATCGGATCCTTTGAAACCTGGAACTGGATCGCCATCTTTAACACCGGCCTAGTTCCGATTCACTGGCTCTGGTATCTTCTCATGGGTATCTTCCTCCTCATGTCTTGGTTACTGTTAATGCTTGGATGCGCTTGGAAGAGAATGTAGTGTACAGTACCTGCACTCATCTCTTTCCCCCCATTTTTTCACTTGCCCAGAGCGGAGATGCCGCTCCTTGTTGGAAATCCATTTGTAAAGGTAAATTGATAAATTATTGATTGAAGGAAAAACTATTCCTTGAACTCAGAGGATAGTCTAATGGAACACAGGAAAGAAGAACAAGCTGCGATGATACAACGCTACATCAAGGTCCTCCATCTTCTTGATGCAGAGAAATCGAGGAGAGCCATCCAGTCCCTCGTAGAGATTGGTGAAGCCTCTGTTGAACCACTACTGAGCCTCCTCGAAGATGATGAGGTTGCTACGCGGTGGTGGGCTATCGAGGGGCTTGGACAAATCAAGGACCAGCGTGCCATTATTCCGATTCTCCACACTCTCACCTATGACGATAGTGGGGATGTATTGCTGAAGGCTCTCCAAACCCTAATCAGGATGGGTGAAGCAGCAGTAGGCATTCTCATTCAGGTGTTACAGGATGATAAGGCTGAACTGCGGAAGAATGCGATAAAGGTCCTAGCAGGCATCGGCGGACCCGCCATCCCAGCCCTTATTACCTCTCTCCACGACGACAAGGCAACGGTACGAACCGAGGCAGCCAGATGTCTTGGGATGATGAGGGAGGCGATGTATAATACAGCGGTGGTGGAGGCTCTCCAGAGGGTACAACAGCAGGAAAGGGACCAAACCGTTAAACAGAGCCTGAAAGAGGCTATAGCAAGCATATACTTAGATAAGAAGCTTAGTTAGAGGGGCCTTGATGGGACCTGAACAATACCAAAAAAAGAATCAGGCAAGGGAAATATCAGACCAAAAGGAGAGCTCTCAAAGAACCAGGAATATAACTTCATGGACTAGACCGCCACTCTACTTTACCCAGCTCCTCTAACCAGGTGAACTCCGAGGCAGTTTTCTGAAACTTTGGGTCCGCTGTCACTACCACCCCTTTATCCAGCGAGAGGTGCTTGAATGTAGGACAGGCAAAGAGAGCGGATACATCCACCTGTGTCAACGGATTCTCTTTGAGCCAGAGGGTTTGGAGGTTGGTGCAGTGCTGGAGAGGTGACAGGTCAATTGCTGTCAATTGGTTGGCGTAGAGCATGAGGGTTTGGAGGTTGGTGCAGTGCTGGAGAGGTGACAGATCCACCGTCGTTAACTGATTCAAGTCGAGATTGAGGCTTTCTAGATTGGTGCAGTGTTGGAGGGGGGCAAGGTCTATTGTGGCCAACGGATTCGCCGCGACCCAAAGGGTTCGTAGATGGGTGCAGTGTTGGAGGGGGGCAAGGTCTACGGAGGTCAACTGGTTGGCCGAGACTTCGAGGGTTTGGAGGTATTTACAGTGCTGGAGGGGTGACAAATCCATGGAGGTCAACTGATTACCGCCGAGCCAAAGACCCTGGAGGCTCGTACAGTGTTGAAGAGGAGATAAGTCCAGAGCCGTCAACTGATTCTCATCTAGCTGTAGGGTTTGAAGGTTAGTATCCTGGAGTGGGCTGAGGTTCACCTGCGTTAATGAATTTCTTTTTAGAGTAAGCGTGTGGAGGCTTGAGCAGTGCCTGAGGGGAGCGAGGTCGAGGGAGGTCAAGTGATTCAGCCAGAGCTGGAGGCTGTGGAGGTGCGGACAGTGTCGGAGTGGTGCTAGGTCCACGGAGGTCAACTCGTTCGCCTCGAGCCCAAGGTATCGGAGGTCGGGGCAGTGCTGGAGGGGGGCGAGGTCAACAGCATTCAGCGGATTATCGGAGAGTTGGAACCTCTGAAGGCGAGGAAAGTGCTGGAGTGGCGACAAATCGATGTCAATAATGCCCTTGACTGAGAGGTGGATTTCGGTCGAGGAGGTGTCGAATCTGCTCGTCATCTCCTTGCCATGCGCCACTCTGTAATGGAAGTCAATGACGGTCACGGTCGATCATCCTCCAAGAGAGCTAGTGTATGAGAGTATTTAGTATTTCTCATCGAGTGAGGGGGGCTAGTGATTCGGTATGGTTGGATAAATCGGGCACTAACTGAAATGGGTGTTTCCTCTCTATGCAAGTAGGAGTAGTATAGGGAGGAACAGCAATGTGGCTAAAGCAAGGAGTATCCCTCTCGCTGCCAGGAAGGCGAGCTCTGCCTCGCCAATACCATACCCTCGGTGTATGGGATATTCCTCAACGTCACGGACTAGGGCAGGGTTAATCGGTCGGTGGGTGTACACAACCTCATCGCACAGTCTCACTGAAAAACAGGTCCCCAGGATGATTAATCCACACCCCGCAATGAAGAGGTGAGTCGCAAAGTTGGTAACCGTCCAGCCAGTAAGGAAGGCACCGAGGAAGGCAACACTTGGGGAGAGGATAAGGAGAATAATCAAGTAGAGTAGAAAGGCATTCCATCTCATCGTGTCTCATAAAAGGCTGGAGAACCCATCCATAAAAAGGTGTGGAAAGTGGCGTGGTTCCTAGATACTTATAACGGATGGCTGCTAGTCCTCCATATAGGCGTGAGGAGCGAAGCCCGGTGTTATCCAGTCAGTTCGATGAAGAAACAGAGGAAGCAATTGAGCAGCACCTCAAGGACGTTGAGTCCGAGAAGGAGCATGTCCGGAAGGATGCCATCGCGGCGCTGCGGCGGATAGGGCGACCCGCCATCAAGCCCTTGATCGCCCTCCTCAAGCATGAGCGAGCGGATGTCCGGAAACGGGCGGCAAAGGCGCTGGGGCGCCTCCATGACACGCAGGCCCTGGAGCCCTTGCTGGATGTCCTCCAGAAGGATGAGGAAGAAATCGTCCGCTCAAGAGCAGCCTGGGCGCTTGGCGAGCTCAGGGACAGGATGGCAGTTGACGCCCTGATAATCGCCCTGGAGGAGGACGAAGACAGTGTCCGCGTAAAGGCCGCAGAGGCCCTGGGCGCACTCCGAGACCCCAAGGGCGTGGATGTCCTCATCGGGGGGCTGGAGAGCATAGACTGGACCTTACGTCTTATGTCTGCTTGGTCCCTCGGGATGATCGGTGATCCCCGTGCTCTGAAGCCATTGAAGAAGGCGCTGAAAGTCGAGGAAAACGAATCTGTCCAAGAGGCCCTGGAGGAGGCCTTGGCAGAATTTAAAGGACGATAGAAGTTTAGGGTCGTTACGACAGTGACTGACTATTCAGAGATTTCCTTTTTTCAGGTGTTACGCCGCCGATAGTAGATGAAAGCCACGCAGAGGATACTAACTGCTATCACGATACCGATTAGCCAGATGAGGTCGAGTGGGGGTTGCCACCCACCTTGGATGCGGCTATCATACCAGTAGTAGCCCAGCGAGGTGCCGTTACTGTAGAGGGTCACACCGAAACTAGCGCTAAGAAACTGACGGGTGGTGTTCGTCCCTTCTCCCAAAATTATGAGCTCAAGGGGTGCAAGCTCTCGCGAGATATTAATGAGGAGGAATCCCGTGGTGTCGTTGCAGGCGACGAAGAGGGTGAAGTTAACCGTGGCATCCATGATGAGAAACGGCTCAACAACGGTCAAGGATTCATTGGTAAGCGTGAAGGCTGCACGATGATACCCTTCAAGTAGGGCCTGCCCGGATACCGTGTGCCCCACTACCTCGCTTTCGACGATGAGACTCATAACCATGAAGCACGCTAGAAGGAAGCCCAGTAGGTATCTTCTTCTCAGAATAGAACCTCCCTCTATAGCATCCCTTAGTGATGAGTAATTAATGTGTTGGTCACCAAAAGATTCTTTTTTCAATCTTATACGTATGAGATGATGTCTTTGGGGCGGAGGTGCTGTTGGCAGTGGGGGCAGACCTCTCGTAGCTGAACCCATCGAAGTAGGTGATTAAGGTGGGCGAACTGACCGCACTGAGGGCATTTGGTGAGTTCTTCCCCTTGTCTGATATAGCAAAGGCACACTATACAGCGACGGAGGGCTTCACCGCACTCAGAACAAGACATCTGCTTCTACTGGTCTAGCTGCAGATTTAAAGCTAGGTGCGGTCTTGGAAGGTTTTTATTGGTTTGCTTTGGTAGATGTGGTGGAGGCGAATCACTGTGGAACCCGCCCGTGATAAATCACTCTTCTTCAAAATTAGGTCGGCACTAGCCCAGCTCGATGAAAGCCCAGAATTGGGGCTGGGGGTGTCAGAGGCGGAGCTGAGAGGTGCCTTCCCAAGGCTTCGGGAAGCCGCCGAGGAGTACCACCAGGAGCGGCTGTTAATCGATGCGGTTGCCCATTATGCGGTGCTTGTCCGGGTGGCGGAGGTGCTGGGTGAGCCGGAGTGGCGGGCTCGGATGCTCCACGGCTACGGTATCGTGAACCTGGACTTGAAGGATTACAAGGAGTGCGTCGCGGCCTTGAGAGGGGCGCTGGAGGTGGCCCAGGAAGAAGGATTACAGGAGGTTGCGGAAGCTGTGATGGTTGATTTGGAGGCCGCACGACGGCATTGGAGTAGGTATCGGGAGAGTCTTGAGCCCTAGTCGTAGCGTCATAGAGGTCTCTTGTTCCTACATGGTCCACCACTCGGTTGGGTCGGACTGGCGATTATTCTAGGAATGCTCTTCATTGGTTTGGTTCTCTATAGCCAGGGCGAGTCGGAGAATCCACGACTCAAGGAGAAATACCAAGATGGCTTCTAGTATTCCTCCCTGAGGCATTCGTTCCTGTTTCGTAACCTATTTCTAGGAGGTCCCCTGAAGGCGAGGCGCCATTTACTTAGCTAGTTGGAGGAATCACTCTGTGAAGATTGGAAAAGTCACACATATCATGTCAGCAGATAAACACGCATTTACGAATCTTATCCAGGGCTTGGACCTGAAGCCACCTGTGATAGTGAAGCCGAACTGGGGGTTCTCCGTCGTGTTCACAGAAGCCAAGGTCCTTGATTGGGTCTTAGAAGCGCTTGATGGTGAGGCCCTGGTCGTGGAGAGCTATGGCTGGGCACGATGCAAGGAAGCTGTCTACGAGAAGCGGTATGGCTCTATGGAACCCGATGACCTGCGGGCGAGTGACAAATGGTTCCTAGAATACTCAGGCATTGGGGAAGTCCTGGCCAAGCATAATGTGGAGTTCCTGAACGTGACCGAGGAGGTCTGGGCGGGACGCATCGCGGACCCCACTGTCATCAAGCAGAGGGTAGAGGATATGTTCCCTGCGGTGCACAACGAGGAGATGTACGCCTTCGTGCCATCACGCCTATTTGAGCTACAGGGTGGGGCCTTCTTGAGCCTATCGAAGCTCAAGTTCATGCCCCCTGAAGGCGATCACCCTCCCATCGATATCTCGCTGTCGATTAAGAATCTCTTTGGGATGATTCCTGGACCAGGGAGAGGGAAGTTCCACGGCAAGGAGAACAGCCTGATGAACCAGAGCATCGTAGACATGAACAAGATCTACCGCTCCCTCTTCACGGTCAAGGGGGTCGTAGAAGCCGTCCAGACCGCTTCTAGAGGCATGAGTCTGGAGCCTGTAATTTTTGATAGTCCTAGTCTAGCCTGGGCTTGTGAAGACACTGTGGAACTGGATGCTACGGTTGCAGCCCATGTCGGTCTTGAGCCTGGAGAAGTCAACCACATCAGGCTCGCAGCAGAGTGCTTTGGCAAGTGGAGTAACACAGGAATATCTCAGGCTCGTGAAACCCCAGTGACCACCTTCCAAGAATAGCAGCTCTTAGCTCTAGTTGTTCTCTATTCGATGACAGGGCTCCGTGAGTACTTGAGTGAGGGTTGTTTGGATTGAACCAGTGGTTCTACACACGGCTTAAGCGTAGAGAAGATCGAAATCTCCGTTTGCTATTGAACCGGAATTGCCTAACGCCCGCATAAATCATTAGGAGACTTCCGATGGATGCAATCAGTCCACCCACAAACATTTGTACGACCCGCTCCAAATAGACTGATGCAGGCAGTATGCTGGAGCCGATTCTTAATAACGAGATAAGCGAGGGAAATATGTAGATACCAAGTGAAATCAATCCAACCGTGATGAATAGCGCTGGGGCTATATCACGAATCTGAGGAGACATCATGAAGTAGTGGGAAAGGAACAAGAAGATTGTTGCAACAAAATAACTAGACATTGTGAAGCCGTATGAATATAGGATAATGCCAGGAATAATCCAGAATGAACCAACGAATAGAAAAGATAAGATGCCAAATCCTGCAAATATTATGGCTAACGCATTATAGGGTCTACCAATTTTGGCAAGTCTTCTGACAGTATTCTCAAATGTTGAAGAACCTTGAGGTTGCCAGAGGGTAAAAATACCCGCTGTGATGAGGAAACCACCTCCCACAATAGTGTTTAGACTGAATGTGCCTGCGAGAATGAGTAAAAAAGCTGAAATCAATCTTAATCTACGAGTCGCAGGGGTTTGATCTACTAAGTTCCAGGAGGGTTGGCGTGCGAGAATCCAGCGTCCTATCATTGCTAGAACAACACCGAACAAATAGATTTGTAGTAGCATCAATACAGAACGCATAACGATATCTAGGGCTATCCAGTGAACTTCGGAAGGAGGGGGCATAACTGAAAAGAGAAACCAAAGACGCTGATATTCTAATAATGCACCTACACTAACAGGAAGTATACCAAAGGAATTGTAAACAATCCCAATTTTACTAATTTTAATGGCAATGTGGTTTCTTGTCGTCATGGGGCATGTGCTCCGTGCTGACTTGAGCGTTTTTCAATCCTTCATACTGTATCGTAAGGGATATTCAGTATTTAGTTCAATTCCCTACTCCGTAGTGTTTCTCTCTATTCAATGATGAGACTGCGTGAGTACTTGAGTGGTGGTTGTTTGGGCTCATCATGGACGCTTGGGTCCCAGCGAAGTTCATCACAAAAACTCCCGGTGAAAAGGGTTTGCGTCCTCCTCATCCGGAGATTGTTGAGCTGGTGGTTTGTAATGATCAATCCAGTATAACAGGTGGCATAATACCCGAGTTCAGGGTCGTCAACGTCTCGTAAGGATTCGTAGATAACGCAGCGGTCAAACTTTGCCAAGAACATGCTCTCATCGAGGTGAGCAATCGCGAATGTGAAGCCGCCGTCTGTGGAGGAATGATGGATCATACTCTCTCGGAGCTGTGGAAACGTGAGCGTAACTGGTTCGCGTTTCGTCAGTTCCCTTGCAAGATATTCCACTATCTCTCTATAGGCTTGAATAGCTGAATCTCGACCCAGTACGTCTGCTAGGGCTTTTAGCAGGTTGTACTGGAGCAGGTTTCTTGCCCTTTCATAGTTAACATAGGGCACAATGGCTTTTCCTGTTTCTTCTGAATAGGTTTCCTGAAGGCGTAGCTGCTCCATTAGGA